>JAQTNW010000012.1 GCA_028713655.1 Candidatus Methylacidiphilales bacterium
CCTCTTCCGATCTATGCTACCGTCTGTGGTCTGGGCGTTGGTGACGTTGAGCGAATCGTATTCGTCGATCGTGAGATCGCCCGTGCCGCTGATCAAGGCGTTGAGAAGGTTGTTGACCCTTGTTTTGACGCTGACGGAGCTTTCGGCGAAGACTTCGAGATTGTTGGCCTGGAGCCAGGCGGACGTGGTCTGCGTGATGCCGCCGTGATGGGCGTTGAGGGTGACCAGATTGTCAATATTGAACCCTGTGGTGCTGATCACGATGCCGCCCGTGGTGCCGCCGGACTCGGCCAGAAGATTGGAGCCGGTGCCGGTTGCGGTGTAAGTGCCGGCAAGAGTGACGGAACCGTTGCCGCTGAAGACGCCGGCCTTGAATTGCAGGAGGCCGTCGAGCGTGGCGGTGGAAGTGAAACTGCCCTGCGCGGTCAGGTCCGTGTCGGCGTTGATGAGGATGGTGTCGGCACGATAGTCGCCGGTGGTATCGAAGGTGATGGAACCGTTGTGAGCCGTAGTGTTATCAATGTGATAGGCATCCAATTCCAGCGTATCGGCTGAGGAAAGAATGCCGGGATCCGGCGTTCCGGGCGAGCCGCCCGCGTGGATGCTTGCGGCGCGAACGAGCAATTTGTCCTGGTAGGCGTAGTTGAAGAGATCGACGTGGCCGGTGTGAACCGTGTCGTTCCTGTCGCGGCCAATGACGATGGAGCCGAACTTGTAGGCCAGGCCGTTGACGGTGGCATCGCCCCAACTGTCGAGGATGGCCTTGGTGAGCGAGAGAATGGTTGGATCGGAGGAGGCTGTGAGCTTGCCGACCTCGATATTTTTCAGATCCGTGTTGTTGAGAACTATGAGGTTGCCAGTGCCGTGGATGGCGCCGCTGCCAGCCGTGTAATTGAGCGTCTGGGTGGTGGTGACGTCCTGCCATTGTGTGACCTGGGAAGTGACGGCCACGGGCACGATGCGATAGGTCCAGGTGACGCTTTGATAGAAGAAAGGCGGGAAATTAAAGCCGGTGATCGTCGGTTCCCAGACGTAGAGATACGAATAGGTCGTGACGGTGGTGGTGACTTGCGTGAGGGTGACGGTGGAACGGCTGACACTGTAGGCGCCGGCGAGTTCGATGTCGTCCGCGACGATGGTAATGTCCTGCCCGCCGCCTGCCACGATGTTGCCGTAGGTGAGTTTGTGGCCCGGAGCCACTTCGAGGCGGATCTGGCCGTTGGCGGTGGAGATGCCGTCGAGGTTCTGGCTGGCTCGGATGTTCAGATCGACCGCCGAATAGAGATAAATGCCCTGCAATCCCGAAGCGTTGCTGGCGGACGAGGTGGAGGCGGAAATGGCGTTGCTTTGGACCTGAAGGGAATGGGTGCCGCCACCGGTTTCGCCAATGCTGTTCCTGGCTCGGATTTCGATCGAGCCGTGGTCTGCGCGGATGATGCCGCCGCTTTCAGCGGGCGCGTTATCCACCGAACCGGTGGGAACGTTGAGGGTGATGACACCGTAACCGTCACCACTGGTTCCACTGTTTTGAGAGATGTAAATGCCTCCCGAGGCGCCGACATAGAGGTCGGAGGTGAGCTGCGGGTTGGGGTTTTCGATGTTGATGCTGAGATTGCGCGCGTCGGCTGAATTTGCGTTTTGCAGGTTCAGGTTGTAAGCCGCGTCGAAAGTGCGGGTGAGAGTGAGGCTGACATCCGAAGTGCCGGTGAGGTTGACGTTCCCGACCAGGATGATGCGCCCGGTGGTGACGTTGCCGCCGACGATCGGCGTGTAGGTGCTGGGATTGTTGACATCACCCCAGATCAGGGTGGAATCGCCGGCATCGAGATCGATGCGTTCGATGCCGCTGAGCTGCATGTGTTCGCGGCCATTGGTGACATGTGTGGAGTCGTAGCTGATGGTGTCGGCAAAAGTCTGGGTCAGGAGCAGGCGGCTGTTGGAACCGGCGTTGTCGTTGATGTTGACGTTGCCGATGTTGAGCGCAGCGTCCTTGTTATAGACCTTCTTGGGATCACCGAGATAGACGGCGTAAAAATTGGCGCCCAAACCGCCGATGAGGTTCAGGGTCTTGCCGGGGGCGAAATAGAACACGTTGTAGGTGTCGCCGCCCGATCCGCCCGTCCAGGTATCGATGCTGTTGGCGCCGCTGGGGTCGGTGGCAAAGTAGATGGTGTTGTCCCCCTGCTTGACGCTTTGCACCAGCGGGCCGAACTGGAACTTGAGCGGGGCGGTGGTGGTTGGAACAACGTAATCCGCAGTTCCGTCGTTGTAACCGCTGAGGGTGGCCCCGGCAAAAGAGACGCTGTTGCCCGTGCCTGTGACGTAAATGCGGTCGCGCCCGAAATCGGTGAGGAAGTAGAACGTATCGCCGCCACCGTTGCCCTTGATGAGGTCCGAGCCCTGGTTGGAAACGATCTTGTCGGCGCCGGTGCCGCCATCGATCTCGGTATTGCCCTTGCCGGCAATGAGGTCGATCCCCTGGGCGAGCGCGTGCGCGTCGAGTGTGCCGACGCTGTCGCCGCCTTCAAGCCGGGAGCGGCCCCATGCGGTATTGTAAGCAATGCCGGCGCGCAGGACCGTGCTGCCCTGGCCGCCGAAGAAATCCACGGTGGCATATTGCAACGGGCTGAGGGTGAGCGTGGCGGAGCCGCTGCCTGACAAATCGATGGTAACGTTCCCAAGGTTGTCGTCGGCGTTGATTTCCTCCTGGCCCTTGCCCGCATAACCCACGACGTGCTTGACGCCGTTGAATCGCTGGTAGTAGGTCGTGGCGGAGGAAGTGTAGGCAACGACGATATCCTCGCCTGATGTGCTGTCTCCTCCGACATGGTAGAGCCGGAAGACTTCGTTGCGGTTGTTGACGTCCAGGAAAATGCGGTCGCCGGCATGGGGGCCCATGTTCAAGACCAGGGTGTCGCCGGTCTGGGTGCCGAGCTGGATGCTGCCGCGGGTGGCCTCAAAGGTGTGGTCGAAGAGGTAGATCGAAAATTCCTTGTTGAAGATGCGCTTGGTGATGGGGCCGACGAAGGGAATCGGGATGGTCAGATCAATATAGATCACCACCCCCACCTTGCCGTACACGCGAACGTCGAAGAGTGAATCGCCATGGTCCCAGAGCCAGTTGATTTCGCGCTGGTATAGACGATCGGTGCCCTCGGGAATGTTCCAGAAAAATTCCACGCCGACTTCCAAGTAGGCCTGGACGCCGACTTCGATCAGGCCGAAGTTGAGGGCGACACCCACGGAAAAGCGCGCGGAGATACCAAAGGCGGGAATGCGCTGGCTTTGGGTGATATCGGCATTGCTGGCATCCTTGTTGGTCCAGTAAAACCCGTTGCTGTCCCAGCCGAAGCTGAGGTGGATGAAGACTGAAATTTGGAAGCCGAGGGTCATGCCCAGTGGTGGGAAGGCGGGCAGCGGGAAAAAGCGCGTGTAGGAAAAACCGAGGGTGAGCTTGGGAAGTTCAACGCGCAGCAGGTCCGCGTTGTTGCCCATCATGAGATTGACAGCGGTCAGGTTGGAAAGAGCGCCGAGTTGGAAGCCGCCACCCTGGATGTTGGCGATGACGCGCTTTTTGCCGCCGCGGTCGTCGTTCCGCTCGAGTGCGTCGCGCACGCTCTTTTTGAACGCTTCCTTGATGGAGCCGCTGACGCCGGAGGCTTTGGGGTCCGACGAAAAATAATCACCGTCGCGGAAGCTTTCAAACTTTTGAGAAAACTTGTTGGGTGTATTCAGGGGTTCCGTGAGGGCGTCGGAAAGTTTCTGGAAGCGGGAGCGGTTGTCTTCCTCATCCTCATCGTCCTCTTCGGCATCCTCCTTAATGTACTGTTTGACCTCGCGCATGGCGCGGTCTTCCTTGTATTTGTCGAAGGCTTCCTTGTTGTCGTCCTGGCCGAAACCCCAGATTTTGATGTCCTGGCTGGGTCCTAATGTCGTGCCGCCAAGGCTGACGCGCGGGTTGTTGCTGGTGCGGCTGTTGAGGGCCGCAAACCTGGGCAGGTCGCCCAGCAGCTTGTCCATCGTGTTGATCGTGGCCAGGAAGATGGCGAAAGGCGTACCGAGGAAATCGCCGGGGATGAACGGCTGGGCCATCCACTCCGTCCCCGGAATCGGGGTGGTCATAAACTTGATGAACGGGCGGATGGCGTCGGTGGTCTTGGAATAAAACTGCAGGGACGCATACAGCGGGCCACCGAGGTAATCCTTGACGTCGATGGTGATGTTTTGGAACGCGATGAAGGTGGAGCCTTCCTTGCCGTTGGCGGTAAGAAGGCTGCGATTGATGCGCCAGGTCGGTGAAGCTTTCTGGTATTCGTCGGTGCTGGCGGTCTGATCGATGATTTTCTGGCCCAGAACCGTGTCCCCGAGGCCGGCGAGTTTGGCGTCGAAGGTCAGCAGGCTGCTGCCGGTGCCGAAGCGTTTGGAATAAAACATGTCGGCCTGGTAGGAAGGGATGAGGCCGCCGGCCTGCGATTCAATTTGCAGGTGGATGTCGGCGTCGGCGTTCAAGTCATAGCGCATGACAGAACCCGCGCCCGGGCCGAGAACCGTTTCGTCCGCAAGCTGGACGGTTGAAACGCCGCGGTTGCCGGCGCCGACGCGGTTGGTGCCGGTCCCGGTGTTCAGGTTGAAAAGGAAGTTTCCGAAAAAGCCCGAGCCTTTGCCGTCGGTTGAGTAATCCGCGCGCCCGTCCGCCACGCGGATGCTAAGCTGGTTGAGCTGGCTGTTGAAATCCTTCTGCACGAAAGGCTGAATGCCGGCCGTATTGATGTCGCCGTCCAGTTCGGCCTGGATGCCGATGTTGATGAGCGGCGCCGTTGGGGCGGTGGAACCGCTGGTCTGGGTCGGGTTGAAAATGTAGAACCCATCGACCACATCCATGCCAAACCCGAAATTGAGCTGGAAGGAGCGGCGGAGATTGACGCCGCCGGTGGTGGCGGTGGCGACGCCGTTGCTGAGGGTGGCGTTGGTGCGGTTGGAGAGGGTCAGGCCGAGTGTGGAGTCGCCCATGTCAATCGTGTCGATGACGACCGAGTTGGCGTAGGTATCGAGCGTTTTGTTAAGCGTGAAGGAGAATTCGACCGCGCTGCCGGTGATTTTCTCGAATTTCAGACCCTCGGGCGTGGTGCCGTAATAATTGGGGTTCGACTGGTCGTCGATGTTCCAGGTCTGGCCGATGACAGTGATGCCGACATCCGTGATGGCGCTCAGGTAGCCGACGCCGTTGGGGCCGAGGGCGTCATAGAGCGCGTTGCGGATGTCGTTGACCGGTTTGAGAGGATCAAGGCGCAGGTAGGAACGGATGCGCGTCGTGAGGTCGTCGCGGAAATCCTCGATGAAGCCCGTGTAGTTCGGGAGGCTGGCGCCGAGCAGCGGCAATTCGATCCCGGTGGCGCGGTCCATGCCGAACTGGAGGTTGAACAGCGCAAGGTCGAGGGCGTCGCCCATGAAGGACCAGTCGCGCAGGAGCGAAAGCACATCGCTGGGCGGCACGGTGTGGAACAAATCCGGCAGGGGATTAAATTGCACCGCAATGAGCGAGGTGTTGAAAAATTTATCCAGACCGGAACCGGTGTAGGCATTGATGACGGTTTCGTTGTCGTTCGGAACGAGAATGTGCAGGGTGGGCAGGTCCGGCATGGACTTGTAAAGGTCGTCGTTGACGATGCCGGTTCCGAGCAGGCCGAGATTTTTTTTCTCGATATCCGTGAGGCTGCCGAGGTCCTTGGTGATGACAGTTTGCCCGCCGGTGTTGGGTATGATGATGACGGAGAGCGGCAGATCCGCCACAGCCTGGCCGATGGCGGAAAAAGCCAGCCAGGGAGCGGTCAGGGTGCCGTTGACATCGTAATCGCCATAGACATGGGCGGCGTCCCCGGAGAAATTGATGGGTTCGGATGAGCTGATGGCGCCGAGAAGATGGTTGGTCTGGATGAAACGGATGCCGCCGTTGTAAACGCCGCGTTCGACAGCAACGCGGAGATATTGGATTTTGGCGACAGAATTTGCGAAATCGACGCGCTGCAACTGCCAGTGGGTCGTGGAGCTGCCCAGGCTCACAATTTCGTAGATGCCGTTCTGATAGTTGCCCTGATAGGTTGTGGTGGACGGGTTCAGGTCTGTCTGGCCCTGATGCATCAGGAGAATGTGATCCCCGACCTTCAAATCACGGATGCCGTCGATGCTGGTCTGCGTGATGACAGCCTGGTTGATGGAATCCCAGGCTTGGATGGCCAGATTTTTCAGGAACCCGTTGCCAACCGCAGTAAGGGTACCTGCGGTGTTGTCATAGACAGCCACCTGCCCCAAGCCGGAAGCCGTGTTGATATCACCGGTTGAGGCGGCCACGACGGAATAGGGCAGTTGCTTGGCGGCCACGCCGCCGAAGCTGGCGACATCAAGGTCGAACACCGCCGGCTCGATCAGGCGCGAGAACCGCACGATGGAAGTGTTCAGATCGACAATTGTGGCGGTTTCCTTGAACACTTTGCCGCCGTAGAGCGTCCCACCGGAAGCGACGGCGACCTTGATGCCGTTGAGCTCGGCGACGCTATTAAACGAAGTGCTGCGCGTGAGGACCCATTTGACCGAGGCGGTGCCCAGGGTCGTGAGTTTGTAAACGCCGTTCTGGGAGCCGTCGGTCTGGTTGTTGACCAGCACCTGTTGATTCAAGGCAAGAGTGACGCCATCGATTGTTAACACGCCATTGGCGGAAGCTGTCAGCGTGTTGGCGCCGCTGTTGAAGACGGCGTTCAAATCCGCCGTGGTGGCGGCATTCACCGTAACGGCCGCGGCAACGGGCGTATCCGTGGTGACGGCATCGATGTCGTACATTTGAGGCGTGCCGTTGGCGTCCGGCAGGGCAACCGTTCCCTCCGCGTTGACGGCAACAGCCGAAGGCCGCAAGGCAACCACGCCATAGGGGTTTGTGCCGGTCTGGACGGTGACAACACCCTGGCTGATCAAATAATTTTTTGGATTGGCAACAGTGCCGCCCGAGGCGGTTCCGCCGACGACAGCGGCCTTGCCCGTGGTGGCATCACCGACGGTCATGCGTGTGAGCTTGAACGGCGTCGAGGCGCTGCCGGTGTCAATGACTTGATAGACTCCGTTTTGGGCCGTCACGGCCTGGTTTTTCAGCAGGACGAAATCGCCATTGGCGAGGGTGACGCCATCGATGACAAGCGCGCCGTTGGCAGCCGCGGTGAAAAGCGGGAGGAAAAAGTCGTTCGAGGGGTCGGCATCGGTTGTATAATCAAGGTAGGCGCCGGCCAGGGCGGCGGCGGTTGCCGCTTTTACCGTGACGGTCGGTACATCCTTGATCATGAAATAAGAGCCGCCGTTGAGAGTGCCGCGCGTGATTTGCACCTTCAGCCAGGTCAGGGAATCCGTGGTGCGCGCCAGGACCCATTTGCTGCCGGCGCTGCCGATGGAGATGACGTCGTAGAGCCCGTTCTGTGTCGTATCACCTTGGTTTTTGACCAGTACGCTGTCGCCGACCGCGACGGTGATTCCATCAAGAATGAGCCCGCCGTTGGCCGAAGCCGTCAATGTGGGCTGGGTCTGCGTTCCATCATAGACGGCAGACAGGGCCTGTGTGGTGGCGACGGAGGCGATGCTGGGACTGTTGACGTCGCCGGGGGCGACGACTTCCTTGCCTTGATCGTTGATCCAACTGTAACCCAGGCGCAGATGATTGGCGCCAGCGGGAAGATCGGAGGTGTAGGAGTCGCCGTCGAGGAAAAACCGGGTTTCGAAGAAATGGCCGGAGGCGGGCTCGTTGAGGACGGGTGTGGGTTCGACGACCTCTCCGTCCTTGACGAGGACGATATCCATGTCGAGGGAAAGCTTGGAGAGCGCTGAAAAATCCACATTCATGGGATTGGCCGGATTGCCGGCGAGCGCCGAGAGTCCGAGCAGGCTTTGTTTGACCAGGCCGCTATTTTGGGAGCGGTCGGCAAGCGTGGCCAGATCGACGTAGAGCGGAAGAGTGGCAGTGACGGTCCGGACCAGGTCGAAACCGATTTGGATGGCAGCCTGGAAGGTGGAGCCACTGCCGGAAGTAACCAGGTTGAGAGTGATGTCCGATTCGTTCAACTGAAAGCCCGAGGCCAGTGTGCGCCGCATTTCCTGGAGACTCTTCGGCGGGTTGAGCAGGATCTGGTCAATGATGTGGTTGAACTCGATTCCAAAATCGTAGGCATCGACGAGGCCGGATTTGACGAAAAACAGCTTGGAGGCAAACGGCCCCTGCGGGTCATGTTTCATCCAATCGCTGATGAGATCGCCCACGCGCCAGAGGGATGTGACGACATCGTAGAACGCCAGGCGGCTGAGCAATTCGGTATGATTGGTGTTGTTAAATGTCAGGTCGGGCGGTGGGAGCCGGCTGAAACTGCTGACGCCCGCGCCGATGCTGGATGACGCTGCATCACCGGTGGGTTGGTAGGCGATGAGGATGAAGGCGCCGGAGCCGAAGTTGAGATTCGTAACGGAAGATCCCGCATAGGAACTGGCCGGGTCGTTCGGGAAGGAAAGCGAGGTGAGCTTGAGGCTGGCGGCGGTGCTGTCTTCGATGTTCAGTTGGGTGGTGAGGCCGGGGAAGTCGCTGCGGTTGCCGCCGAACGCGCTCATGAGGTCCTGCATGCGATCGACGGTGCCTGAAACCTGGTATTCGCTTTCCGCCACGACATCCAGATCCGCATGGTCAAAGGCAAAATCGATGAAGCCGAAATTGGCCGTGCCCGCCAGATCACCGCTGCGCACCTCGGCGCGTCCTGTTAGGAAGATGTTGGAAAGGGTGCTGTCGCTGCCGCGGATGCCGATCCTGGATTCCTCGGCAGGGAAGCCCAGGTCGGTGTAGCCGTTGTTCACGGTTGTGGTGGGGGCAAAGCGGAGGTTGAGAATATCGACAGGCGCGTCATCCCTCAGCGCCAGTTGGACACGCGAGGCGGAGGAGATGGCGATGGCCTGGATGAACTGGCCTGCATTGTAGGACGTGCCGTTCAGCGTCAGTGTGGTGGCAGCAAGCGCACTGTTAAGGTCGGTGATCAAATCGCCGATGTTCGCGTTGGTTGTGGTGTCGCTTGCAGGCAGGGTAACCGTGGTGTAATCGGACCCGTTGATGGAAAGATCGAAATTCAGATCGTGGGACAACTGGAAATCGGTCGGATTTTGCAGCGTGGATGAGATGACACCGAGAATGGCCCGGCTGGATTCCTTGTTGTTAGTGGGTGCGAACAGCAGGTCGTCGAGCGCGGCGTTGGATTTGCCATCGCTGTACTGTGAATTGATCTGGAGGTTCCACGAGCCTCCCGCGGGGAAGAAATCGGTGCTGAGCTTGAAGCGGATTTTGTTGTCGGCGGCGCTGTTGTCAATATAGGCAATGAGTTTGGGGGTAACGCCGCCCTGGCTGAGGTCGTCCTTCGCCAGAATGGCGGTGTTGATGTCATCGACCAGATTCTGGTAGCTCGTGTTGTCCGCCGTGTCCGCGGCGCTGACTTGAAAGACGTCCAGGGTCCCGTCGGGCAGTTGCACGGTGAAGAACGCGTCCGTGGCCAGGGTGTAGCCGCCGACGGAGGTGTCAATCGCGTTGTCGGCAATGATGGGATTGAGACCGACGCCGAGATAAACGCGTTTGGAAAGTTCAACCTGCCAGGTGTTGGCGCCCGTGGCGGTGCCGGTAAACGTAAAACCCAGTGTGCCGCCGTTGTTCACGGCCGTGACGGGCGTGGAAACGGGGATCGCGCTGTTGATGTCGGCAACCAGATCGTCAAGGGTTGTATTGGCGCTGGTTGACGAAGCCGGAATCCTGACAATGGAATTGCTTCCATCCGGCAGTGTGATCTGGAGATAGGAATCGCCGCTCAACACGTAGCCGGTGCCCGCGGTGAACGGTTCGGTGCCGCCCTGGACGCCGATGGTGGCGTTGTCGAGCCCGGCATAAAAATAAAATTCCGCGGGATTGGAAGCGTTCGTGGTGGTGCTGAAACCCAGTTTGCCCGCAGCGGAGTTGGGCTGCAGGACCGGGTCGTGTGAATACGTCGGGACATTGACCGTCAGCGAGTGGCTGCTGCCCGCCACCGTGCTGAGCCGGATGACATCGCGGCCATATTGATCCGACGTATCGACCGAGACGGTCAACTTCGAGTCCAACCCGGCAGCCAGGATTTTGGCTGTGAGCAAATCCGCATAGTCCTGTGTTGAGATGTCGGACGAGGTTTCCGCCGCTGTGATGAGAAGATCGTGACTAACGCCGTCGTCCAGTACGACGCGGATGAGGCTGTCGTAGGTAAGCTGCCCGTCCCAACTGGGAATCATGACGGGGAGATCCACCGTCAGGGATTCCGAGGATGTGGGCGGCTGGATCAAATCCACGCCAAGCGTGAAGCGCAGATCGTCGCTGCGGGTCACGGTTTCAAGTGTGCTGGATGCGAGGTTGGTGATCTGTCCGGTGCTGGTCTGGCCGTAGGAGTTGGCAAAACTCATTTTAACATCGGTCAGGTCGGAAAGGCTGCCGGCGCCGAAATTTTTGTCGGCGAAAAGCCGGATGGGAAAACTGAAGGACGGTGAGATGCCGCTGAGCAGGTTGCCACCGCTGTAAGTGGGTGTGGACTCGAGCAATCCCTCGTTCAATCCCGCCTGGCGCATGGCCAGGGAAATGGCATCCGCCAGATCGGCAATCGAGGCATAGACAGCTTGGGGCACAACAACGGTGACAGCAGCTCCACCGTTGATCGAAAATGTCAGGGTACGATTGGTCGCGCTGGCAGAGTTGAAATCGGAAAGCGTGATGGCGCTTTGGGAATGAACGGAGTTCGTGCCGTTGCTGGGGTTGGCGAGATGGAGCTTTGAGAGGCCAGGGCCGCCGATGGTGATGGTGCTCGTGTTGCCGGTCCAGGCGGAAAAGCTCAGGCCCATGTTTCCGGAACCGGTGTCGTAGGGCTGTACCTTGACCTGAGGCACGCCGGTGGACTGGCGCAGGCGGGTGACGAATTCCTCGATATTTGAAAAGTTGGGTTTTCGCTCCTCGCCCGAGGTGGCGATGATGCGGGCGGCGACACCGTAGATGTTGAGTTGCCCCAAACCGGTGGTTGTGAGTGTGGCGGCCGTGACAGTCAGCGCTGAAGATGCGGCGCCGGTGGAGATGGACTGGATTTTTCCGGTTCCCGCGCCCGCGTTCAGGGCGAAAAATTCAATGGTGTCGGTAAGGTTGTTGGAAGCGTCCGCAATGGCCCGGACATCGACCCCCGTGCCGGCGGCCGGATCGAGCAGCCCCGCGCGGACCAGCGCGTCGTGGATGTCGGAGACCAGGTCCGCGACCCGGGAATTGACGGCATCGCCGTAGTAATCCAGCGTGGTGTTGCCGTTGATGAAAAGGGTTGTTGTTAGGGGAGTCGCGGAACCGTCCCGGGTGACGCTGATGTTGATCGAGGGGGCGGTGGCCGTGGTGGCCGTCATGGCCAGCCGCGAAAGGCCCGTGCCGCTGACGGAAAGTTCGTAAATCTCGGCTGAACCGTAAAATTCCAGGCCCTGGCCTCCACCGGCAAGTTGGACCACACGCACAAGCACGCCGCTTTGGGTGGCGCTGTCGTAGAGATTTTGCGCCTGGAGAGCGGTAACGATCGCCGCGCGCAATTGGTTCAGCGAGGTGTAGTAGGCGGCGGGGATCTGGATGCTGGCCGTGAGGTAGGAAGCCGTTCCGTTATCCTGTTTCCGGATGGTAAACGTTAGGTCGGAAGGGGTGTTGAATGCGGAGACAACGACCGGCGTGGCGGAGCTCAGTGTGTAGGCGTTGGTCGAGGAGCCGGTCAGGGTCGCGCCAAGATTGAAAAATGAAACCCCGGCCCCGCCCAGTGTGAAGGTTTGGGGCGAGCTGCCTGCGCAGATGAATTGCAGGCCGTAGTCGGAGCCGACAGCCACAGCCGTGGCCAGGATGCCGCTGCCGTTGCTGACGTCGTAGAGACCCTGTGTCACGAGCGCCTTTTGCACAGCGGCGGCAAAGCCGCTCATGCTGACAAAATTGTCGGGTTCGACCGTCACGGTTTTTACCGCGTTGGCGCCAACCTGCACGGTGAAGACCAGCGGCGAAGTCAGGGTGGAGAGATTGATGTTGCTGCCGGAAAGAACATTGACGGTCCCCAACTGGTATTTGGCGGCGCCGGTCCCGGTGATGGTTCCGCTGTTGCGCGCAAACACAATGCCATAGGGATCGAATCCCAGGTTGAGTGTTTGCGCGGCGGGGTTGATATTTTCCAAATAGAACGTTGTGTTGGCGTCGCCGTAGAGCTCAAGCCGGGGCGAAGCCGTGTCCGTGAGCCGGGCCTGGACGTACTTTGTGCCGGAGATGGTGGGCAGAGCGGATTGCAAGGCGGCCTGGAGCTTGTCGAGCGAGTCGCGGGCGTTGTCCTGGGCCAGGGTGACGGTGGCGCCGCCCGAGGGCGTCATCAGGGCGCCGTTGTTGAAAATGTAGATTTTGAAGCTGCTGCTGCCGCTAAAGTCGAGCGGGTCGCCGCTGGTCGAGGGCGCGTCCTTCGCCGTGAGAACATTGCTCAACAACGTGACCGGATTGACAAACGCCTCATCGGTAGCGGTTTGATAGCCGTAGGCCTGGCCGAGCGTCACGTCGAGGAAGGGCATGAGGCTTTGCAATTCCTGCTGCTGCTCGGCCTGGCTCATGAAATTGGAGACGTTGCGGACGTATTGCAGGAGATCGTCCGGGCCCATGCGGGAAAGAGAAGCCAGGGTCGGGTCGCTGGCCGTGACCAGCGGCACGCCGCCGTTAAAAAGATTATTGTCCGTGAGCGTGAAGGTCCCGGTCAGGCCGTCCAGGCCGGAGATGAATGTGTTGCCCGTGGGATTGGCCACATCAACGGGCAACACAAGCCGGGCCGTGTTGTTTGTCCGCGAGGGGAGGGCGGCGCTGCTGCCCTGCGGTGTCTGGACCGTGAAGGCATCCTGCCAATTGCCGTCAGGAAGGTAATTATCCAAATTGTTCAGCGTGAATTTGCCGTTGGAGTCCGTGTTGAAGGCAACGTTCAGATCCAGATCGAGGGCAAAGCTCCCGCCACTGACATAACCGCCGGCATCCGTGGGTGATGTTGTCTGGCGGGCTCCGATCAGGCCGAATCCGACGCCAAATCCGTCCAACGGGGCATTGATGCCCGCGCCGGAGGTGGATTGACGCGAACTGGCTGTCAGCTCGTATTTGTTTCCGCCGCTGCCGAAATCAATCCAATAGTCGGGCTCATCCGTCCCGGCCACGCCGGTCAAAGCCGAAAGGTCGGCATCAATGGAGAATTTGATCGTGCCGCCGAAACCCAGATCAATTTGCGCGTTCGGCCCGAGCGAGAGGGCAAACTCCTGGGCCTCGTTGCCAAGTTTTAGATTTTGCGCAGTGGCGGCCTTGGAGGGGTCGATGTTGAAATCGAGTTCGAGTTTGGCGGCGGTGGAGTTGTCCGTGACACTGGAACCGGAACCGAAGGTGGCTTTGACGGCTGTGTCGAGGGTTGTCGCCAATTCTGCGCTGGTCGGCGTGCTGTCGTTGGCAAAATAGTTGGCGACTATTGTGGCGTAGGCGTTTGCGCCGGAACCGCCGATCAGGAACTGGCCGAAATTTTTTCCGTAGAGGTCGGTGACCGACTGCTGGAGGAAAGGGACGGCTTTCTGGGTGAGCGTGGGGTCCTGATTAAGGGCGCCGCCGACCGAGGCAAGATTGCTGGCCAAGGCCGTTAAATTGGTACTCAGGGCGGAGTTGTAGGCAGTGGCGGCGGCGGGTGTGGCGGCCGGTGGGGAGGTGGTGTACAGATTGGCGTCGAGAAGGCAGCGGGGCTCGAGTGCTTCGAGGCTGAATTGTCCGGCGCGGTGGAGAGAGTTCTGATTCCAGCGGGTCCCAGGGACGTACCGGGATTTGAGCTTTTTAGCGCGTGCTGGGTTGAGAATGGGCATGGCAGTTAAGGCTGAGACTAGCTCGCATCTAAAAGGCAAATCAAGAACGACGTAAGACTGATTAATATAACCTTAAGTATAAGTTATAGTTATAAATCAAAGAGAATATTTCAGCAAAAATTGAACCGCTGACTCCAACATTCGTCGCGAGCAGGAAGGCGCTTTCAGCTCTCAGCTTCGTCTCTGAATTCCACATTTTATATCTTCTTTTCCTCCGTGTCCTCCATGTCTTCGTGAGAGAAATGTGTTTTGCGTTTTCCCGAAACTCTATTGACGATTCCTCCCTCGCGGTATAAGAAGTCGCCATGTCCGCTTCCAAACAACCCCAGCCTTCCCCCAATGCCGCCACGGTCATCAGCCTGAATGATGTCGCGGAGCGTTACCTTCAAGTTTACCAGCGGCTCTTCGACATCGCCTGCTTCTGCCTGGCCAGCTTCCGCAAGATCAACGAGGAAGACTACGACCAGATGGCCCAGCAAAGTTCCGTCATGCCCAAGATCCAGAGCCGGATGGATTTTGAACGCGCCAAGGATGCGACCCAATTTTGGATGGCGCGCAACACACTTTCGGAAGCCCTCTCGACCATTGTCCCGCTTCTGGAGGATTGCCGCACCGTTTGCGCGCTTTGCGATTACAAAATGACCGGCAAGGCCGACCCCGCCCTCGTGGAAAAAATCACGGGCCCGGACCGCCAGCAATTCCTGCAACTTCCGATTCCCGAAAAATTCGCCCAGTTGAAGAAAAAATACGGCATTGAATCCGAGTTGGAAGATCACGTGCAGTCACTGCTGGACCTGACCAAGGCGCTTGTATTGAAAGACGGCAAGCTCACGAATGAGGAAGCCAGGAACGGCAAGCTCACGCTCAAACTCAGAATGATCACCGTCATGCAGGCGCCCGCGCAGTCGCAGGGCGGCGAACCCATTCTCGGCCTGACCCGCCGCATGACCGACCATGTCCGCGACATCGCGGTTGGGGATAAGATCGAACTCAGCCGCGCGGAAGCGATTGGCGGGTTGATCACCATCGCCGGATTCCTGGCCACCATGCTTCAAGGCGTGCAGGCGTATGCCAAGAAAGTCGGCGCGTCGGAATAACTCCTTATCGAGGGGCCTTCGGAATAATGTCGATGCCCTTTAGCCCGAAAAAGGCGGCGGACGCCAGCAAATGCCGGTCGTGCGAATAAATTTCCCGAAAGCCCTGTTCGGAAGCGCATGTCAGGTGAAGGGCGTCCGCGCTTCTGCAATAGACGTTAGGCGGCAGTGTTTGGAGGCGGGCGCAGGCGGAACTTATCAATGCGTTTGAAACTGGAAAATAAGTCCAGACCTCCTGGGCGTCATCCTGTGCGAAAAAACTTAATGCTTTTTGGAGGCCTTCCGCATCTATCGCATTTTCGCGCTGGTGTCGTTTAAAGGCCGCGACACATTCGATTTTTGCCAGCGAAAGGCTGCAACAGCCGCGGGCCTTTTGAACCAATTTCAAAACTTCAGCGGAACCGTGTTCCAACAGATAGCAGCGCACGATATAGTTGGAATCGAGATAGATCATCCGCGATCACGGTCTTCCGAGATTATTTTCGAGGAGTCCATGCTGCCGGGTTTGACGCGCACAAGTTCTTTCAGCGTGCGGCGCGGAAAGGAGCGCCCGGCCAATTGGCTGCCGTTGGCGGACTGTAAAATGGCGATCCGTTGTCCCCGCTCGGTGACCGCAAGAGGTTCCGTCTGGGCGCTGCGGACATAATGTCCCGTCCGGGTATGGAGCTCGCGAATTGAAATCGTTTTCATGTGTCCAATGTGACACATTGAATGCAGAAAGTCAATCTGCAGTAGCTTGGGCGTCCCGCCCAAGGCTTTTTATTTTTTAGGAATAGCCGACGAAGTTGTTGCAGTCGGCAGAGGCGGGGGTTCGGGCGGCTTGGGCATTTCAATGACCAGCCTGAATCCATACACCGGCAGTTGCAGATCGGGCACATTCCCGATCCGGTTGGAGAGCAGCAGATCGCCCGGATCTTTCATCCGCCAGGACGCCCCGCGCAGGATGCGGTAATCAGGCGAACGATTGTAGGTGTCCTCGCACCATTCCCAGGCGTTGCCGCCCAGGTCAAAGAACCCCAATTTGTTCGCCGGAAAACTCCCGACCGGCGATGTGTAGGGGTATTTGTCCACCTGCAAACTGGGCGAATAATTGCCGCAGCCGGGCGGAGGCGGCCAGTCTTTGCCCCAGGGATAAAGCGCGTTGTCTTCGGCTGCATAGCCCGTTTCCTCACCAGACGGAGACAGCCCCGCCGCACGGCTCCATTCGATATCGCTGGGCAGGCGATAAAACCAGTCGGCCGGCAGTTTGCCCGAGGCATGCTCCACTCCCGTCAGCCAATACGCGAAGGCCTTGGCGTCCTCCCAACTGATGTTGACCGCAGGATCGTTGGGGGTTTGGACGAACGGCGGTTTGGTGCATTTACGGCCGGTGGCGGAGACGAAAGCATTGTAATCGCTGACCCGGCATTTCCAGATGCACATGAGGACGGAGGTGCCGGGCACCTTTTTGAAGTGCAGGCCCATGCTGTTATCGAAATCATTGGTTTCCGCGCCGGCGAGCTTTGCGCAGAGCAGCGGAATCAGGAGCAGGGTTGACAAAAATCTTGGCATGGTTAGATAAGAAACATTTCCAAGGGGTTTTGGTCAATAGCGTAATCCCGGCCCCATCATTTTATTTATGCCGTCATCACCCGCACCTTCCAACGCCGCGCTCATGGTGGCGCTGGACCTTCAACTCCAATTAAATGAGCAGACCCGGCAGCAGCCGGCGGCGATGCTATTTTGCAACGAACTGGCCTTTCATTTCAAATCCGCCCGCGCGTCGCTGGCCTGGGTGCGCGGCGAGGAACTCCACCTGCTGGCCACCAGCCACAGCAACAAGTTCGAGGAGCGTTTCCAGGCGGCGCGTGATCTGATTTCCGCCATGCAGGAATCCGCCGACCAGGACGCGGAGATCGCCTGGCCGGAGGAAAAGGACTCGCCGTTCATCGCGCGTTATCATGAAGCCTACTCCCGCAAGCACGGCGCTCGGCATCTTTTGTCCCTGCCGGTGCGGCTTGAAAACGAAGTCCAGGGTGTGTTAGCGCTGGAACGGCAGGACCGGGCTTTCAGCGCGGAGGAACTGGATGCGCTGCGCCTGATCTGCGATTTGAGCGCGCGGCGGCTCGGGGATTTGGAGCGCACCGGGCGTTCCTGGTGGAAGCCCGGCGAAGTACGCGCCCGGCGCTGGCTCTCGCGCTTCCTCGGCCCGGAACGCACCCTGCTGAAGTTTGGCGCCGTTGCCGGGGCGTTGTTTGTGCTTTTCATATTCCTGATCCCGCTGCCCTACCGCGTGGGCGGAGATTTTACGCTCAAGACGCGCACGCTCTTGAACCTTCCGGCGCCGTTCGATGGTTATCTCAAGCATGTGGATGTGCTGGCGGGCGACCCGGTTTCCAAATCGCAGCCGCTGTTCGGCCTGGACGCGGAGGAACTGCATTTGCAGGAGGCGGAAACGCTGGCCAACCGGCAGCGGAGTGATAGTGAAGCCCAACTCGCCCAGGGTGACAGCCGGGTCAGCGACATGCACATCAAGTTCGCCCAGGCCTCGCAGGCGGACGCCAAGCTGGGCCAGATCCGCCTGAATCTCGCGCGCGCGGAAGTGCGGGCCCCGTTCGACGGCGTGGTGGTGGAAGGCGACCTGCGCGACAAGCTCGGCGCACCGGTGAAAAAAGGCGACATCCTGATGCGGGTCTGCCGTTTCGAGGACCTCTATATTGAAGCCGAACTCCAGGAACGCGATGTGCAGGACATCCGGGAAGGCGCGGCGGGCTGGGTGCGTTTTGCGGGGCGACCAGGCGAGAGTTACCGCATCATCGTTGAGCGGGTGGAGCCTGCGGCCGTGGCCAAACCAAAGGGCAATGTTTTTCTCGTCCGTTGCCGTCTGGCCGATCCGCCTGCATCCTGGTTTCGACCGGGCATGAGTGGCAGCGTCCGCATGAAGGCGGGCTGGCGCAGCGCCTGGTTCCAGGCCACGCATCGCCTGGTGGATTTCATCCGGCTCAAACTCTGGTGGTGAGGATGAACCTGTACACGCAAACCGCAATACGGGGGGATTAAGGGCATGGGCGCGCAAATGTTCAGCGAGGCGTGGCACCGCGTGGCGGCAAGCCGTGCGCAACTCAATCCGGCTGCCGAGGTTTCGCGCCAGACATTCCGCGGTGAAATCTGGTACGTGATCCGCGACCCGTTCAGCAACCGCTTTTTCCGCCTGCAAAGTTCCGCCTGGAATTTTCTGGCCCGATTGCGCACGGACCGGACCATCGACCAGGTTTGGCGCGAGTGCCTGGAGTTGTTTCCCGGCGATTCCCCCGGGCAGCAGGATGTGATCCGGCTGCTGGCACAGCTCACCGAGGCGAATCTCATGGTTTCGGATCTTCCGCCGGATGCGGGCAAGCTCTACGAACGCCGCCGGAAGGCCGATGAAAAGGAACTTGGCAGCAAATGGCTGAATTTCCTTTTTTTGCGCATGCATCTGCTGGACCCCAATCCTTTCCTGGAACGCTTGTTGCCCTGGTTCCGCCCGTTTTTTTCGCGCTGGTTTTTTGTGGTCTGGCTTTTGCTGGTGCTCAACGGCGTGAAGCTGGCGCTCGAACATTGGGACGCTGTCCGGGACCAGTCGCAGGCCATTTTTTCACCCTCGAATTTTTTCCTGTTTTATTTTTGCGGTGTCCTGACAAAATTCTGGCACGAACTCGGCCATGCGCTGGTTTGCAAGCGCTACGGCGGCGAGGTGAGAACGTTCGGAGTGATGTTGATGATCCTGACTCCCCTGCCCTATGTGGACGTGTCTTCGAGCACGGGTTTTACCGATTCGCGGCGTCGGATGCTGGTGGCGGCTGCGGGCATGATCTTTGAATTCTTTCTCGCCGCCCTCGCGATGCTGGTATGGGCCTCAACCGGGCCCGGCATGATCAACAGCATGGCCTACAACATCGTGGTGCTGGCGTCGGTGACCACCCTGCTTTTCAACATCAACCCCCTGCTCCGCTTTGACGGCTATTATATCTTCAGCGACTGGGTACAGATTCCAAACCTGGGCCAGCGCTCCACACTGCATCTGAAATATCTGCTCGAGCATTATGTCTTCCGCTCCCGTTTTGCGGTCGGCGTCGCGAGATCGCCCGCCGAGGCGCGCTGGCTTGGCGTTTATGGGGTAACCAGCGGCTTGTATCGCATTGTTTTGTTGTGGAGCATTTTCTTCGTCCTTGCGGAACATTTTTTGGGCCTCGGATTGGTGCTGGCCGCCGTGACCGTGGTGCTTTGGGTCGTGGTCCCGTCCGTCCGCTTCGTGCGATATATCCTGCACGATCCCGTGCTTGAGGCGGTCCGCTCGAGAGCAATCACACTAACATTTGGCGGGCTGGCCGTGATCCTGGTCTTTCTCTGGCTGATCCCATTCCCCAATCATTTTCGCGCGGACGGAGTGGTGGAAGCCTCGCGTTATGCCCGTATTTTTGCGGAGTCGGAAGGGCGCGTGGAAAAGATTGTCGTGCCCTCGGGTGAGGTCGTGCACAAAGGCGACTTGTTGATGGTTCTGTCCAATCCCCAGCTCGATTGTGACATCGAAGCCGCGAACGCCCAGGTGCGCGAGTGCGAGGCTCGCCTGCAGGGTGTGACCATGGAGGCGCGGGTGGAACTGCAACCCGCCGAGTCGGAAATGGACGCTGCCCGAGGAAATCTCAAACGCGCCGAAAGCCTGAAGTCGCGGCTGGAAATACGCGCGCCGTTTGACGGCGTCTGGGCGGCCCCCGGCGTACAGGACACCCTGGGCGCGTGGATGCAGCGGGGGAACCAACTCGGCGAGGTGATCGATCCCGCCGCGTACCGTTTTGTTGCTGTTGTCAGCCAGCAGCAGGCGTCGGAACTGTTTTCCAAACGTTTGCGCGGCGGCAAGGTTCGTTTGCGCGGCCAGAGCGGCACGGCCCTGCCCGCCAGGCAGTTCCGGATTGTGCCGGCGGAACAAAAAATCCTGCCCTCGGCGGCGCTGGGCTGGTCGGCCGGAGGTGATGTGAAGACGGAAAAAAATGACGCCAGCGGATTGAAAGCCGAGGATCCGTTCTTTCTGGTCTATGCCGATTTGCAGGCGCGTCCAGGCATTGCCCTGATGCAGCGCCGGACCGGGGTACTGCGCTTCGACCTCAAATGGGAACCGTTGCTCAGCCAGTGGAGCCGGAGCCTGCGACAGGTGTTTCAGGAAAAAATCCGGAACTAACCCGGATGGTTTACTGGTCTGCGCGAAGGGCAAAAAGAAGCTTCCGCGACAAGCTTCGTGATGAACTGCTGAACCGGGAAATTTTTGGTTCTCTGTTGGAAGTCAAAGTGCTGGCCGAGCAGTGGAGAATCGTATATAAGCAATAACGTCCGCACAGCTCGCTGGGGTATCAAACCCCTCAGGAGTTTGCGGCAGAGCTGCCAGACTCCGCTGCGGCCTATAGCCTACGCTGTGTCTGGCAGCATGAACAACAACATCAACCAAGGGATCAAACTATATTTTTGATCTGTCCCACTTCCGGGGTCAGGGCAAACGACCCTTTGTTTGGAAAGATTATCGTGTATGAGTAATATTCAATTTCAGCAGATCAGTTTAGCAGTGGTAGTTTTAGGTATCAGCATAATTTTCTACTTCAATCATCAATCTGCGAAAAAAATAGCGGCAGAACTACACTCTCAGCAAGAACGGTTGTCTGCTATTGAAAACTGTGTGGGGCGTTCAAAGGTAGATATCGGTGAAGATGTACGTAGTATTAGCGGCAAGATCGAAAGCATCCGCTCCGACGGGTCGGGCATCAAAGCAAATCCATTTTTAGCAAAGAGATCTGCCGAACTCGGTCATCAAGCCCAGAATAATGGCGATACCGATTTGGCGCTGGTGTATTTCCTGAGTGCCATTAACCACAATCCATCTGATGTTCAAAACCTCAAGTACTATGAGGAGGTGCTTAGAACCAAGAAAAATGCAACTCAGGAGGAGTGGGAAAAGTGGAAATCCATACTTGATCTATGTCTTTACCAAGTCCATCCGGACGCCATCAATGAGGTTTTGGCCATGAGCCAAGGTGCGGAGCAATGGCTCAAGAACAACGCGGAAATTGCGAATGCAACTGTAAAACCACTGGATTTAGCCGCGGAACTGAAGGCGATTCTCGATGATCCAAATAGCCAACTCACCAGCTTCAAGGGATCTCGGTCTAGGTTGAAATTGCTTGAGCAATTAACGGAAGAAGCCTCTTCCAACGGCAAGACGGAAATTATATCGGATTTGGATGGTGCCTTAGAGAAAACGCGCACTATTGTAACTGCATATGAGTCGGTGGAAGGCTTGCAAAATCTGCTCAAGAACGTGGAACCGATGGTCGCAACAGGCAGGGAAGATGTTGTTCCTCTATTGCGAACTGCCGAGGTTTTACTGGGACAACTGTACGCTCTTAACTCTTCTGATTTGAGCGCCAATGTAGTTCAGGAGAGGGATAGCGCAGCTAACGATTACAAAAATCTTTTAGTAGTTTTTACAAAAGCGCAATCCGAAAAGAATTTTAAAGAACTAAAATATATTCTCGATGCTTGGAAAATGAGGCCGTTGCAGTCAACTGCCCATCCCGCACTTGCTAATAAGGAAAAAGGCGCAATTTCAAAAAATATTGTGGAGTTGGAAGATATTGTGAATGATGCCAGTCAACACCTTGGGCAAATCCAAAATCCAGAAATCCAGCGTCAAGGCCAAGATGAAATAAAGCGAGTCCTCGGCGATGACTCTTGGCTCAAGTCGGAGCGATTGCGGTTGTATAATCTCTGGTCAATAAAGTTACTTGATAACGCCTTTTATTATAAAATCAACTCCAACGATGATCTGGGGAAAGTGTTTGATGATCTGAAAGTGATTGACCCGGGTCTGCTAAATCCTGACGCGATGAACCTTTATCAAGCAGTCGTCGAGCAACTGCTTAGTAACGAGGTAAACAATCAAATCAAAGAGAAGGTTACAAAAGACCCAATTGGGGTTAAACATGAAATGCGCAAAAAATTAGCTTACTCACCAAAAATCAAGCTGGAGCAATTCTGATGCGTTTCTTTTACTTCGGAACAGCTGTTTTACTGGCTTGTGCACATTGTCAGGCATGGAATGTCGCGTCGCCATCAAGCCTGAATGCATTAGCAGTAGGGTCGAGCACTACAGTTTTATCCAGCCAAGGCGCTGAGTTGGCGGTCGCCAAATCAATTGTGCGGCCAACTTTGCTTAAGGGAACATTAGGCGAAACCGTCGCTCAGGGAGTTGTTGGAAAAATTTTACTAACGCAAGGCAAATGGCAAAGCCTCACGCCTCGTTTGGCTCCCCAAGGGATCGATCATCTTTTTGTAAAATTTGACTCAAATATGCAACCTCGCTCACTGCTCATCGGAGAGACCAAATATGGAACCTCTAAGCTGGGCATTACGTTGACTGGTCAACAAATGTCCAGGCCTTGGTGTGCATCCCGCTTGCGAACACTTGCCGCTTATTACCGCCAAGCTGCGAATAACCTCGAATCTGATAGGCAACCTCATGAATTGGCTGCCGCGCCGATGAAGAAACTTGAAATCGACTTACCCTTGTCTGACTCAAAATCTATTCACTTAGCACGGGATACCGATGGTTGGCGCATTTTCGAATCTAGTCCTATTCGCAAGTCACCCGTTGTAATGCTGCGACGCCTGGCTGATTTTTATGAACGTATGGCCGAAACCGGTGCCTATCGACGCCTGCTCTTTTCTGTTGAATTCAATGGAGATTCATTCAATTTGACTGCGAGCAAAATCGGAGGCAGTGGACCCCTTGCGGAAATCCAAAGCCTTCCCAAGCCTATTCCGGTTATAAATCCAGCGCTCTTCCGCGAGGGGCTGGCATCAGAACTGACCGCTGCTGGCATTCCAAAATGGCAAGCAACTCATCTTGCCAATAATATTGCTAAAAACCAAGGAAACCTCTCACTCTTGCTTGATCAAAACATGACGCCAAGGATGTACAGCCTTCTACGTGAAAGCAAGGTAGCTGCAATCACGGGGCTGATCTTGGCTCCGTTGGATGCACTAGGCCAATATAATTCAACGGGGAGGATCGATGCCTATACTGTCATGTCGAATATGACTTTAGGAGGAGCTTCGAGCTGGGCGGGCGTTTATGTAAACGATTCCTTACTGGAGTCAAATCTTTTTAAGTCACCATACGTCAATTCCCTAGGTTGGGGACGATTGAGTGGGGCGGCTCCAAGTCTCCGGGGGTTGTTGCCCTCGATGGCCTCAGGAATTGTAGCTACTACTATTTTTTCCTACGGGGGGTATTTCTTAGGGTACTCTAATTTGCAGGAAGCCCATAAAAACATGGTGGCTGGTAGCATTGGAACAGTTGCCTCGTTTGGAGCTGTAGATACAACTCTCTTTTGGGTGGGGACATATGGGACAGCATCGACAGGAACTGCAATTGCTTCATTGGGTGGGGCGGCGGCAAGTAATGCCAGTTTCGCATGTTTAGGAGGAGGTTCTGTAGCTGCTGGAGGATATGGAATGCTTGGTGGCACTTTAATCTGTACAGGGATCGGACTTGTCGTTGCAGTGGCTGTAATTCCCGCTGTGTATTACGGTTTTCACTGGTGGGAGAAAAGGCAGGATAAAGAGTTGATTCGCCTACAGCTTGAGGATTTGCGTGATCGCTATAGCAAGGCAATTCCTGCTCTCGAAGCGGTTCAGAATTAAAGCGCGTAATCCTGGCTAAAAAATCAGCTATAACCATGAGCAACCCACGCCTTTACCGCAATTACCGGCGTCTGAATGTCCGCGAACAACGCAGGAACTATCAGGGACCGGATTCCTGGGCATTTTCGTTCCACGGTATTTTCAAGCGCAGAAAGACGGTGCTGGAAGGATTGATGGCCCGGGCGTCCCGCGTGCTGGAACGCAGCAGTGGATTGGAATCGGCGCCAGCTTCGGAACTGGCTGACATGGCGGAGAATCTCAGGCCGCAGTTTGTCAGGGATGAAGTACCCGAGGAAGCCTTGATCGAAGGCCTGGCCTGTACCTCGGCTGCGGCGTTTCAAGTACTCGGCTTGAGGCCGCATCCGGTCCAGGTTGCGGGCGCACTGGCGCTTTTCCAGGGGTGTCTGGCTGAAATGGCCACGGGCGAGGGCAAAACCCTGGTCGTGGCGCTGGCGGCGGCCTTGCGCGGATTGACACGCCTTCCCTGTCATGTTGTAACCGCCAACGATTACCTTGCCGCGCGCGACAGCGCCGATCTGGCCGGATATTACCGGCTGTTCGGCCTCAGGGCCGCCGCAGTGACGGGAGAAATGGCCCCAGAGGAACGCCAACACGCCTACGATGCCGAGATTGTGTACACCACGCCGAAGGAGATGTTGGCGGATTTTTTGAGGGACCGCCTGATCATGGGCCCGCCGTATGATCCCACCCGCAGACATCTCCGGATCGTGGCCGGACTGCCCGAACGCGCGCAGGGCGTGGTGATGCGGGGCCTGCATTGCGCCATCATCGACGAGGCCGACAGCGTGCTCATCGATGAAGCTGTCACACCATTGATCATCAGCCGTCCGTCCCGCGACAAACAGTTGATCGAGGCAACGGTAATGGCCAGGGATTGGATCGCAGCGCTGCGTCCCGGTGTGGATTACGAGGTGGATTTTCAGTTTCGCGACATCATTCTCCCGGAAGCCACTTTGCGCGCGCTGGACGCAGCCGCGGAAAAACTCCCGCCGGGCTGGCGGAACCGCGACCGCTTGGAGGAAGTGTTGAAGACCGCTCTCATCGCCCGCGAACATTACCACTCCGGCATCCATTATGTGATCCAGGAGGGCAAGGTGGGCCTGATTGACGAATTCACGGGAAGAATCATGGCGCATCGCACCTGGCAGCAGGGCTTGCACCAGGCGGTCGAAGCCAAGGAAGGATTGGAAATTTCCCCGCCCAACGAAACCGCCGCATCGATGAGTTTTCAACGATTTTTCCGCTGCTTTCCGGAATTGTCAGGGCTATCCGGAACCGCAAAAGAATCAAAGGGAGAGCTGTGGCAAATTTATCATCTACCGGTGCTTGCCCTTCCAACGAATCGTCCGGTGCGACGCATCCAGCATCCCACAAAAATCTTCGGTGATGCGGAGCAGAAATGGCGGGAGGTCGTGTCGGAAATCCGCCGCGTGCATGAAAGCGGCAGGCCGGTGCTGGCTGGTACGCGGTCTGTAGAAGCCAGCGAGGAGCTAGGCAGGCGTCTTGGGCAGGAAGGCATTCCATTTCGTTTACTCAACGCGGTGAGACACGGAGAGGAAGCTGAAATTATCGCCCAAGCCGGTCTGGCGGGCTGTGTGACCATTGCCACCAACATGGCGGGGCGCGGCACCGACATCAAACTCGGCCCCGGAGTTGCCGAGGCGGGCGGGCTGCATGTCATTGCCACGGAACGGCACGAAAGCGGGCGGATCGACCGGCAATTGTCCGGCCGCGCAGGGCGGCAGGGAGATCCCGGCAGCGCCCGATTTATCTTATGCCTTGAGGATGATTTGTTGAAAAAGCATCTGCCCGCTCCGCTGCGACGCATGCTCGGACACCGAATCCAGCCCGAGGGCCAGTCCTCTGCCTTGCTTGAGGGAGTTTACTCGCTGGCCCAGAATTCGGCCGAACGCATGGCCACCCGCGCCCGCAAACGGCTTTTGAAAGAGGACAACTGGCTCGAAGAAAACCTTGCCCATGGCGGAATTGCGCCCGGAAAATGAGCCGGTAAAAAGGTTTTGCCCCCTACTCAGTACAGTTGACAAATTCTGAGTATAAGCTGAACTTCGTGTCCGGTTATTTAGGATACTACTCATGGACCCCGAAAGCGACAGTGTACAAATGCAGCGTCCCGGCAGTGGCCGGAAATGGATCTTTGTTGTTGCCGGAGGCACGGTGCTGACCCTGCTGTTCATGTCGTCCCTGCTACTCGCCCAGACCTATCACAAGCCGCAGCCCTCCGCCACCCAAGGGATCAAACATGTGCCAACGACCACGGACAAATCCTCGGTCGAGCAGGTCCAACAGGGTGTACCGCCGACTCTTTCCCCCGTCGCCACGGAAATTCAGAGCACTGAAACCGCGACCAACTCCCAGCCTGTGGCTCCGGCCTCTGAATCAAAAGCATCGGCTCCCGAGGAACATTATTACACTCTTCCCGAACCCAGTCCCATGCCGGTGCGCCGGGTGGCCATTGCCGAGGCAATAGCAGAAGCCCTGCAAAAGAATTTGGATGTCAAAATCAAGGCCATCGACAAATCGATCGGCGGGGATTTGATCCGACAGGCGGACGGCCAGTTCAACCCGACGTTTAAAGTCGAGGGTAGTTACGAGGACATCGACCGTCCGCAGAACACCCAGGATTTCATCTCCACGGGCGGCACGCTGCTGGGGCTTTCACGCGACCCTCGCATTTACGAGGAAAACAATTACCACGCCAAAGCTTCGCTGGAAGGGCAGTTGCCGATCGGCACCAAGTACGAATTGTTTTCCACTTTGGATGTTTATAAAAATACCCTGAACACCACCAGTCCGCTGGCTCTTTTTGCACCGGAGTGGCAGAGTTTTTCCGGAGTCAACCTGACCCAGCCGATATGGAAGGGTTTTGGAACGGACGTCAACCTCGCCCAGGTGCGCGTGGCGCGGGCCAACAAACAAATTTCCGACCTCGAATTCCGGTCGCAGGTGCTTGAAACCGTGGCTTCAGTGCTGCAGGCATATTACGACATCACCTATCTGTCGGAAGATTTCCGGCTCAAACAGGAGGAATGCCAACTCGCGCGACGCTTGACTGAGGAAAAGCGGCGCCTCCTTGAAAAAGGCCAGGCCACCGCAAGGGATCTGAACCGCGCCGAAACCGTGCTGGCCCAGACCATCGAAGAAATGACACAGTCGGAAAACAAACTGCTGGAGCGCCAGACCCAGTTGTTGGCGCTGATGGCAAACGTCGATCCAGCTTCGCAGCCTGTCCTGCTCGAACCCACCAGCGAGATGCCGGTTGGGCTGCCCGTCCTCGACGTGCCCACGTTGATCAATGAAGCCTTGAGCCATCGCCCGGAATACATCGCAGCGAAATACAAGGTGGAGCGTGAGAACGTCAAACTGATCTATGCGGAAAACCAGCTGTGGCCGCAGCTCGATTTCAAGGGCACAGCGGGCTACAACGGCCTGGCTGCGGGCATAACCAGATCCTACGATCTTGCCTTTAGCGGTCAGGGACCGCAGTGGAGCGCCGGCTTCGTCTTTTCCATACCGTTGGGCAACGACACCGCGATCGGGACGCGCGATGAAGCCCGCAAGCGCAAGGAAGAGGCGCTCTTAATGCTCGAACAGGTTGAGAATAATACGACCCTGGGCGTGCAACAATTTGCCGCCGTTGTTCATAGCAACCTGCAACGCCTCGACGCCATGCGCCTTTTCCACCGCAACGCGGAAAAAGCCCTGGACGACGAGGAAATCCGGCTGGAAAAGGGCCTGACAACCGATTTGGAGCTTTTGAAATTCAAAAGGGACCTGACCGACGCCCGCACACGTGAAATGGCCGCCCGCGCCGACGTGAACAAAGTCCTCGTACGCCTCTATCAGATCACCGGCACCCTGCTCGACCGGGAAAATATCCTCATTGGAGATTAGGTTTCCGGCAATCCGCTAACTGGCAAGTATGAGTTCAGAATCAGGAACTTGCAGTCCCTCAAAGGTGTGGAGCTCATTTCAGTCAAATCAGCCTACACGGAAAAACAACCTGCCAATGAGAATGTATTCCCCTTTTTGAACAGATGTGGGGCTCTTGTCCAAGGGCTGCTTCTTTTCCCTGGTCATGATGAAAGTGCCATTGGTCGATCCCATGTCAAAGGCCAGAAGCTTTGATTCATGCACCGTAAGGGCGCAATGCAATCTTGAGACCGAGGGATGGTTGATCAGCAGACAAAGTCCATCCAGCAATTCAGATGCCGGCCTTGTTCCAATGTAAAGCCAATGTCCGCTGGGGATGGGAATTTCAACCGGGCAATGGGGCGCCTGCTTGACGGATTGCAGGATAAGTTTGTAATCAACCCCCGCTTTTTGTGGAACCTCAGACGGCTGCAATCCGGGAAGATCCTCGCACAACCTGGCTGCCGACTGAGCAAGGTCCTGAAGAGGCATCTTTTGCGTTGGGATGTCTTCCGGATAGAATATACGGCGAGTCGAACGATTATGGATCGGCAAGATGGCAGGCATGATTTTTTCCCTATTTTCACTCCCCTAATGAGCGGCTTGAGTATTGATTTTATTTAAGCATGTTGCGTTCCAAAAATGTCTTTAGTCGCAATCTTTTCTTCTTTATTTCTTCTTCCTGGCAGGACTCCCCCCAATTTATTCACTTCCCACTGGATGGCCTTCCCGTAAAGAAGGAAAATCATCCCTTACTATTATAGCCCAGTTTGGAAGGATCTGAAAAATTATTGAAAAAACTTTCCTGTTGGTCTGCCAGAATGCAAAGAGACCGCCCGTATCCGGGCTGTGGCGTTAATCACTTCGCACCGTTTTTCTTTGCTCGAATTTGAGGCTTGAAACTCTCGCAGTCGTCGGCCTCGAGCCAGTCGAACGTGGTGCTCCTTTCAGGATTCAGTCCAAGCCTCGCGCAGTTTTTAATGAAGAAATCGCGCTTTTCCGGATTTTCCATGAGGCTTTCCGCTTCGATTTCATCCGACCATGTTTTGACTTCCGACGGCGTTTTCGGCGTTCCGTTGGCAAGCAGCCAGGCGCCGACATCTTCGTAGTTTTTGGAGCATTGAATGGCAGCCTTGAATTGCTTGCCGGTGATGCCCTTGAAGGTGAAGAGCACATTGTCCAGCGGGCAATCGTAATGATATTCACCAAGTTTTCCCGCCAACTCAGCGCGGCATTTGTCAATGGTACGGCTTGCTATGACGAATCCGGCGATTCGATTGCGCGGACTGTGGGGAGCTTGCTTGGTCAAGTCTTGGGCGGTGATGGTAGTGCTCATAATTATGATGCTCTTCTGATTTAATTTTAAGGTTGGGGCTGAACTTTCCCCTTTTACCTAGATTACGGCAACATCGGGCCTCCGATATGGGGTGTTGTCCTAACAGGTAATTCCGCCGGTATCGGCACAGTGACCCGCAAAATGGCCATACAGCCATAGTGCCGGCAAAGTTGCCCTGATGGCCTTCTCCAAACCGGCTTTCCAGTTTTCTTGCGGTGATAAAAAATGATTCCCTGCTCCGTGCCGACATTGCCCCATGACAAACAGGCAATGTCCGATTGCGAATGACATCAAAGGGGTTTTTTAAGGCGCCGAAACATCGATGCAGGCGCCCTCTTCGGAACTGCGTACGTAAATACAGCCGTTGCTCACAGCCGGAGTGGACCTGCAATCGCCCTTGACCACCGTGAAGCGGCCCAATTCCTTGTAAGCATCGGGCGCGGGTTCAACAACAACGAGGTCGCCTTTGTCCGACAGCGCGAGAACCTTGCCGCCGGCAACGATGGCATTGCCCTGGCCGAAGCCGGACTGAACCCACATGACCTTGCCCGTGGCAATTTCCACGCACTTGAGCGGGCCAACTTTTTCCTGTTTAAAACTGAACATTCCATAGAGGTAACCGTCTCTGCAAACCGGTGTACTCCAATGGTTGGCCACTTCGAGATTGCCGGGAGTCTGCCACAACTGCGTCGCGGTGAAGCCGGATCCTTGCCGGGCGATTTTACAAGCGCCGCCCCCCACATCGTAACCGGCCGAGCAATAGACAATGTCCCCGCTGACCACAGGGGAAGCCGCAGTGGATGTTTTAAACTTGTAGGGAAACTTCCAAAGCAACTTGCCGTCCTTTGTCGAGAGCGATACGAGCCCGCTTTGGCAGAAAAAAATCACCTGTCGTTCGCCCAAAATGGTGGCCAGGACTGGCGTCGCGTGGGTGATCGCCTCGGTGCCGGTTTTCCAGCCAAGTTCCCCGCTTTTTTTGTTGAAGGCCAGCAGGGACTGGCCATCACCGCCGCCCATGACGAAAACCAGATCGCCATCGATCACTGGCGAAGCCGCGCTTTCCCAGCCGATATTGTGTGCCGCATATTCCTTGATAAGATCATGCGTCCAAAGGGAATTGCCCGTCGCTGCATCAAGGGCATGCAGCACCAGATCCTTGGTCAACACGCAAACAACTCCATCGCTCTCGGCAGGTGTCGAATTGCCATTGCCCACCCCCAGATCCGCAAACCACAATTCCTTGCCTGTGGCCGGGTCGAGAGCCACGCAAACCTCGTGGGAAGCGCCGTTGATGGATCTCTCCACTTCAGTAAAGACCTTGCCGCCGCAAACTGAAAATGAGCCGAAACCGGATTTTGTCGGGACTTTCCACAGCACCTTGGGAGGGCTGGCGGACCAATTCAGGTTCAAATTCTCCGTTGAAACGCCATCGGTGACTGAACCCCGGTATCCGGGCCAGTCTGCGGCCTGAATCACAGCAGGCTGCAGAGAGCACAGAAAGCCGATAACTGCGTAAAGGAGGGAGCGTGTTTTCATGGTTTTGAGGTAATGAGGTTTTTAGTCTTGTAAACTTGCTTTATATTAATTAATCTAATGAGTGGATGCGGGATCATATGCCTTATATTTCTAATAGTTCCATTGCTGCATCCGCTGTCATCTTAACGGACGCCTTCAAACAGATTCCGTCCAGCAATGCCTCGTTCATTACCCGCATTCTCATACCGCAGCAATCAATTTCTGCACCCCATTTGACAAACCTCAACCCGCAATCAGGCGCCCGTCCCGGTAGGGATATTTCATGCCTGAAGAATCTGGCACACCCGGCGCCTGCCAATCCATTATGACTACCCCGCAACCGAATAACTCATGGCGGCTGCAGATCCTCACCGCCCTGATTCTTTGCACCACGCTTGGTGCTGCGTTGGTCTTCATTCTCCGAGATAGCCGCCTGTTATCCGAATCCATCAAGGAACGGCAACCTGGAATGGACCGCAATAGTACGCCGGGACAAGCCGATCAATCGTCCCCGTTTCTCTCCGGCAAGCTCATCGACGGCGCAGGGTTGCCGGCAACGCTGCCCGGCGCATGGCCCCGGTTTCGAGGACAGAACGGCGATGGCATCGCCTCCGACAACGTCAGCATAGGCCAAAAATGGACGCCGCTCTGGGGGGTTGACCTTGGCGAAGGCTACGCCGGCGCGGCTATACGTGACGGGCGGGTGTACGTACTGGATTACGACCAGAAAAATTTTGCCGATGCGTTACGCTGTCTGTCTCTGGCCGATGGCAGGGAAATCTGGCGCTTCTCCTACCCCGTGAAGGTGAAGCGCAATCACGGCATGAGCCGGACAACACCGACACTGGCAGGCAAATATGTCATCTCACTCGGCCCAAAGTGCCACGTTGTCTGCGTCGATGCCACAACCGGACAATTTGTGTGGGGCATCGACCTTGTGAAGGAATACAACGCCGAGGTCCCGGAATGGTACGCCGGGCAGTGCCCGCTTGTAGATGGCGACCACGTGATCCTTGCGCCAGGAGGCGACGCGTTGATGATCGCGGTTGAATTGGCCACCGGCAAAGTCATATGGAAAACAGCCAATCCGCACGATTGGAAAATGACACACTCATCGATTGTACCGATTGAGTTTGCCGGCAAGCGCCAATACGTTTATTGCGGCAGCCACGGTGTGATAGGCGTGGCGGCCAACGGCGGCGCGGTGTTATGGGAAACGGACAAATGGGTCATCTCGATCGCCACGATCCCCTCGCCCGTTTACCTCGGCGACGGAAAGCTTTTCTTCTCCGGTGGTTATAATTCCGGGGCCAAAATGCTGCAACTCAGGGAGATCGACGGCAAAATTGCACCTGTGGAATTGTTCAGCCTTGCCGCAACCACATTCGGCGCAACACAGCAGACACCGATTCTTTACCAGAACCACCTCTACGGCGTGCGCCCCGACGGCCAGTTGACCTGCCTTGACTTGGCGGGCAAGGTGCTTTGGACCAGCGGAAGCAAGGACAAGTTCGGTCTCGGTCCGTTCCTGATCGCCGATCGTAAACTGTTTGTGATGAATGATGAAGGTGTGCTGACACTAGCCGAGGCAAACCCTGAGGAATATCGTCCCTTAGTGAAAAATCGCGTGCTCAACGGTCACGACTCTTGGGCGCCGATGGCGCTCGCGGGCAGCCGTTTGCTGGTTCGCGACCTGACACAAATGGTTTGTCTTGATATCACGGGAGGCAAGCCATGAAAAACAATGCAGAACTCAACCGCCGCAGTTTCCTGGGTGTCGCCGGCATAAGCCTGTTGGGCCTGACAGGCCTCACCGGTTGTACAAAACGCGGCAGCGGCTCAAAAACCGAAAAGCCGCCGCTCGATTCGCGATTCACGTACGACGTCAGCCAGTTCGAACACACCGATCCCGCATTATTGCTCTACCGGGAAACCGAATCCATCCCGGCCGGATTAGAAGACCCGAAATGCCTCGCCATCGGCCCGGACAACTCCGTTTTCATCGGAGGCGACAGCGCTGTGAAACAATTCGATCATACCGGCCAACTCCAATCGACTATTGCGCTCGCTGCCACGCCGTTCGCCCTCTGCGTCACTCGCGCGCGGCTCTGCGTTGCACTGAAGGATCACCTGGAGATTTTTGACGGCAATGGCAAGCCGATGACCCGCTGCGAATCACCCGGCGATAAAACCTACCTCACCGGTGTTGCCGACGCCGGAGACGCCATCTACCTGGCCGATGCCGGCCATCGCGAGATCATTCGTTGCGACTCGAACGGCAAACCGCTCAGCCGGTTCGGACACCGTGGCAACGGCAATCCCGGATTTGTGATTCCAAGCCCATACTTCCATGTATTGTTAGGTGGCGACGGTCTGCTCTGGGTCAACAACCCCGGTCGCCACCAGATCGAAGCTTACACCACCGACGGCAAGTTTGAACTCGCTTGGGGCACACCCTCGATGGCAATTGAAGGATTCTGCGGTTGCTGCAATCCAGTCTATTTCACACGCAGGCGCGACGGCAAATTCGTCACCAGCGAAAAAGGCCTGAACCGGATCAAGATTTACGACGCAAAAGGCACCTTCGAGGGCGTCGTCGCCGGGCCAGAACTCCTCGTGAAGGATTTGGACCTTGCAAAAAAAGCGTGCGCCGATTGCCAGGTCGGTTTCGGATTCGACGTCGCCTGCGATTCCAACGGACGCGTGTTGGCACTCGATCCCGCGACAAAAAACATCCGCATTTTCACGCTGAAAACCGCATGAACACCCAGCCTCAAACCCGTCGTAAATTCCTCGAGACCGCGCTTCGCACTGCATTGCTCTGCACGGCGGGCTTGGTTGGGATAGTCTTGTTTCGCCGCCGTGAGAACTGCACATCCCTCGGCGGGTGCGGCGGCTGCAATGTTTACGCCGATTGTTCATTGCCATGGCGGAAGGATAGACAATGAACCGCCGCGATTTTTTCCGCAACATGATCCGCGGCGCAACTGTATTGGGGTTGGGTGGCGTGTTCGTCGATTTGGTCCGCAAGGTGAAGGCTGATGGCACAGTCTGGCAGATTGATCCATGGAAATGCATTCAATGCGGCCGCTGCGCGACCGAGTGCGTACTCGAACAGTCCGCGGTCAAGTGCGTCCACAGTTTTAACATGTGCGGTTACTGCCGGTTATGCACCGGCTACTTCGAGCCTCAACCGAACAAGCTCAATACCGCCGCCGAAAACCAGCTCTGTCCGACCGGCGCGATCTTCCGCACGTTCGTGGAGGACCCGTATTATGAGTACACAATCAACGAATCTCTCTGTGTCGGCTGTGCCAAGTGTGTCAAGGGATGCACGATGTTCGGCAACGGTTCTCTCCACCTCCAAATCCGCCATGACCGCTGCCTCAACTGCAACGAATGCTCGATCGCCCGGGCCTGTCCTTCCGATGCCATCCACCGCGTCCCGGTTGCGCAGCCGTACAAATTCAAAAGCCGGGAGTCAACCTCATGATCCTGTTTCTTGCCGCACAGCGCTTTCCGCCTCCCGAATTCAGCGAGACCGGCCATAAGCTGCCGGGCTTTAACACTCCGCTGCCGCGCGGCCCATGGCTGGAGCACCTCGATGTCATCGTGCTGCTGGCCGCTCTGGCACTGGCGGCGTGGCTGGCGTTGCGGCGCCGCTCACGGCGCGGCCTTGTGGCGCTCGGGATTTTTTCGTTGTTGTACTTCGGATTCTGGAGGAAAGGTTGCATTTGTTCGATCGGCAGCATCCAAAATATGGCGCAGGGGCTCGCTGATTCATCATTTGGCGTGCCTGCAACGGTGTTGGCATTCGGGCTGGCTCCGCTGGTGTTCGCCTTGCTGTTCGGGCGCGTATTTTGTTCGGCGGTCTGTCCGCACGGGGCATTGCAGGATTTGATGTTGATCAAACCGGTCCGGGTGCCGGTGTGGTTGGAACACGGGTTGCGGCTGATTCCATACATTTATCTCGGGCTGGCGCTGGTTTTTGCGGCCACAGGCGGCGGGTATATCATCTGCCAGTACGATCCGTTCGTGACCATTTTCCGCTTAAGCGGCAGCGTATTGATGGTGGCGTGCGGCATTGGATTGCTTGTTCTCGGCATGTTTGTCGGACGGCCGTATTGCCGGTTCCTGTGTCCGTACGGCGTACTGCTCGGATTTGCATCAAGCGTTTCGAAGTGGCGGGTCCGGATCACGCCGGACACCTGCACGCAATGCAGGTTGTGTGAACAGTCCTGTCCCTTCGATGCAATCAACAAATCCACCATTGATGCGCCGTCGCGCTCGATGACGACGGACAAACGGCTGTTGGCGGCGATGATTCTGCTGCTGCCGGTACTACTCATCGCAGGCGGGCTGCTTGGCGGAGTAACGGGGAAAAATCTGGCGCGCAAACACCGGATCGTGAACCTGGCCGAGCGGGTTTATCTTGAGGAAACCGGCAAGGAGTCGGGCACAACGGATGCATCGGCGGCGTTCCGTGTGACCGGTGAGCCAGTGGAGAATTTGTATGCCGACGCGCGGACAGTGCGAGACCGGTACGTGTTGGCGGGCCGGTTGTGCGGCCTGTGGATCGCACTGGTCATCGGAGGCAAACTGATCATGCTGGCAATCCGCCGAAAACGCCACGATTATGAAGCCGATCAAACCCGGTGCCTCGCTTGCGCACGCTGCTTCACAGATTGTCCACAAGAACTGCAACGGCTCGGGCTGTCTGTGCCCGAAGGTGTCCCACTGGCACCTCCCTTATGAACGAAAAACAACGTCGGTCCATTTATAAGCTCGCACTACCGCTCACGACAGCGGCGGGGTTGTTTATCCTCTTGTTCAGCGGACTGCTGGCATTTAACGAGGTGCGCGGCAAGGTTGCTACCCTGGTCAACTCAAAACAGGTCGTCCGCCTCCATGACGAACTGCGCAGTAGGCCAAAGGACGAAGCGTTGAAGGCGCAAATCCGCAAACTCGATCTCAAACTGCGCAAGGAAACGTTTTACCGGCTCCAGCTTTCACACGACACCGCGCGCATACTGCTCGCAGGTCTGGTTGTGTTTCTGGCAAGTGCCCATTTTGTGCGGACATCGCGCCGTCGCTTGCCGGATCTGCAGGCGTGGGGCGCGCGCAAGGCAGCGGAGGAGAAGCGCACAATGACGCACGCCAGGTACGCGGTGGCCTGCATCATCGTGATGGTTTCGGTAACCGCAGTCGCCCTCTCGACGGAGCCGGTCAAACTGCCGGAAGCAAGTCCCGCCTCGCCGTCCGTTGCCACAGTGTCGGCTTTTCCGTCCGCGGATGAGATGCAGCTGCAGTGGCCATCATTCCGCGGCCCGAACGGATCTGGCATCGCGCCAAAAGCCACCGTGCCCGTTACATGGAACGGAAAGAGCGGGACAAACATCCGTTGGAAAACCGCGGTGCCCTTGTCCGGGTCGAGTTCGCCTGTGGTCTGGGACAAGGCCGTGTTCGTGACAGGCGCTGACGAAACGCAGAGCAGCGTGTTCCGCTTCGACGCCGATTCCGGCGCGCTTCTGTGGTCAGCCACGATCAAGCTCCCGGGTGGCGCGCGCCCTCCAAAACCGCAAGTTAACACCGAAACGAGTTTGGCCGCGCCAACGCCGGCCACCGACGGCCGGCGTGTTTATGCTTTATTCCCGACGGGTGAGATTGCAGCCTTTGATTTTTCCGGCAAACAAATCTGGGCGCGCAACATCGGTCCGCTGGAAAATTCATACGGATATGCCGCGTCACTGGCAATTTGTCAGGACCGGTTGCTGATCCAGATCGACTGCGGCCAGCCCGAGGACGGCAAGTCGAAGATGCTGGCGCTCAACACACAAACCGGCCAGCCGCTTTGGGAAACCAAACGTGATGTTGCCGGCTCATGGTCGTCTCCGATTGTGGCTAATATCGACGGCAAACCACAGTTAATCACTTGCGCCAACCCGTTCGTTATCGCCTACAACCCGGTTGACGGAAGGGAACTCTGGCGGAACAAATGCCTCGACAGCGATGTCGCGCCATCACCAATCGTGTCCGGCAACATGGTCGTAGCCACCGCGCCGAACAACAACATTGTCGGACTGCATCCCGGAGCAAAGGACCTCTCATGGAAAGTCGAGGAAGATGTACCGGATGCAACCAGCCCCGTTAGCGATGGCCAGCGGCTGTACATCATCAGCGGGGCAGGAATGCTAACCTGCTACGGCCTGCAGGGCGGCAAATCCGTCTGGACACACCAACTTGACGGCACCTTCTATGCATCACCCACGATCGCAGGCAACGCGTTGATTCTTGTCAACCAAAAGGGCGCTTCATGGGTGATCGAAACCGGTAACGCATACAAGGAACTCGGCAAGGGTGAACTTGGCGAGGAATGTTTCGCCAGCCCCGTACCGCTTGGCAAACGCATCTTCCTGCGAGGCAAGGAAAACCTGTTCTGTATCGAGAGCAAATGATCCATGCACTCCCCAAACTACAACGCCTTTGTTGACGAGTTGCTCACGCGGACGGGCTGCGGGCCGGAGGCGACGATTCCGATTCTACAGTGCATCCAGCGCGAATACCGGCACCTGCCCGAACCGGCGTTGCAGCATGTTAGTGAAATCACCGGCATCCGGCTTGCCGACTTGATCGGCGTCGCGACGTTTTACCACCAGTTCCGGCTAGGCGAAGCCGGACGGCACACGATGCGGGTCTGCCACGGCACCGCCTGCCATGTCAAAGGCTCGGAAAACATCGACGACCATATCCACAGGCAACTCAAAATCTCCGATGGACACGACACCAGCCCGAACAACGAGTTCACCGTCGAACGCGTCGCCTGTCTCGGTTGCTGCACGCTGGCGCCGGTCGTCAAGGTGGATCACACCACGTACGGCCGCCTGACCTCCGACACCATCAATGCGATGGTCGAGGATTTTCAGGCAACCCGTCACAAAACGATCGCCGATGTGGACACCATCCCGGGACACCTCAATGGCAAGGGTGCTGAAATCCGTGTCGGCCTTGGTTCCTGTTGCATGGCAAAGGGCAGCGACAAATTGTTTCATCAATTGCGCCGGACTGTGAAGGATTTTGGCATTGATGCATCGGTTAAACGTGTCGGCTGCGTCGGCATGTGCCACCAGACGCCCTTCGTCGAGGTCCGGCTGCCAGGCAGGCCTGCGGCGTTCTATGGAAAGGTCGATCCAGACGAAGCGGCGGGGATCGTGCGCCGCCATTTCCGGCCAATGAGCCTGCGTCGGCGGATCGTTCGATGGACAGATCGGACGCTGGAACAACTCGTCACCGACGGCAACGACCGGAAAAATACCAGCGGTCACGCGCTCAATGTCAGCGAAAAAACAGTCGCAGCTTTTAACGAACGTCAGGTTCGCATTGCGACGGAAGGCTTGGGCGAGATGGATCCGCTCGACCTCGATGAGCACATCGCGCACCAGGGGTTCACCGCGCTCCGCCGGGTACTCGGCAGCAATCCGGAGGAGATCATCTCCACGATCACCCAAAGCGGCCTCCGTGGACGCGGCGGTGCGGGATTTCCGACCGGCGAGAAATGGGCGCGCGCGCGGGCGGCGTTGGCGCCGGATGGTGTGAAGTACGTGATTGTCAACGGCGATGAGGGCGATCCCGGAGCTTTCATGGACGGGATGCTGATGGAATCATTCCCGTACCGCGTGATTGAGGGGATGCTGATTGCGGCCTGCTGCATTGGCTCCACTGAAGGTTACATCTATGTTCGGGCCGAGTACCCGCGCTCCGTCGCACGGTTGCGCGCGGCAATTGCAAAAATGGAGGAACGCGGGTTTCTTGGAACCGGCATCATGGGCGGCAATTTTAATTTCAAGCTGCGTCTTTTCGAGGGTGCCGGGGCTTTCGTGTGCGGCGAGGAAACGGCATTGATCGAATCAATCGAAGGCAAGCGCGGCGTCCCCCGCATGAAACCGCCCTACCCGGCCGATTGCGGACTGTGGCAAAGGCCGACGTTGATCAACAACGTTGAGACGTTTGCGATGGTACCATGGATCATCCGCAACGGCGCCAGGGCATTTGCCGCGCATGGCACGGAAAAAAGCAAGGGCACAAAGGTATTCTCACTTGCCGGAAAAATTAGCAGGGCAGCACTCATCGAGGTGCCGATGGGCATCACGATCCGCGAGATCGTCGAAGACATTGGCGGCGGCATGGCAAACGGCAGGCAATTCAAGGCTGTGCAGATCGGCGGCCCGTCCGGGGGTTGCATCCCGGCTGCGTTGGATCACACGCCGGTCGATTACGAGGCATTGACGGCGGCCGGGGCGATCATGGGGTCGGGTGGAATGATCGTGCTCGACGAGGACGACTGCATGGTGGATATGGCGCGATATTTTATTACGTTTCTGCGCGACGAATCGTGCGGCCAATGCACATTCTGCCGCATCGGCACGATGCGGATGTACGAGATTCTCGACAAGCTTTGCCAGGGAAAAGGCCGGAGCGCCGACCTCGATGAGCTCCTGCAACTGGCCTCTCTCACCACCCAGGGCAGCATCTGCGGCCTTGGTCGGAGCGCTCCAAATCCGGTCCTCACCACGTTGCGGTATTTCCGAAATGAGTACGAGGCACACATCGCGGGCCGTTGTCCGGCCGGGAAATGCAAGCCGCTCATCCAGTACGTCGTCCAGGACAACTGCACCGGCTGCACCATTTGCGCCCAGCATTGCCCCGTCAATGCCATCCCGATGACACCCTACAGCCGTCACCAGATCAATACGGATCTCTGCACTCGCTGCGACGTTTGCCGCGCCGACTGCCCCGAGAACGCCATCACCATCATGAGCGGCGGAATCAAGTGCCACGAACACTCGCACAAGGAACCAGCGCCCGAAGCGCTGGCCCAACATGAATAATTCCATCACCCTGACCATCGACAGCCAATCCGTCACTGTACCGGCCGGCAGCACAGTACTCGATGCCGCGCGCCAGTTGGGGCTGAATATTCCAACCCTCTGCCACCTCGCCGGCGTGAAGGAAAACCGGCCGTCATGCATGGCATGCGTTGTGCGAATCGGCAATGACCCGCGTCTGTCGCCGTCGTGCTCGACGAAAGTCGCCGCAGGCATGGTTGTCGCCAGTGAAACGCACGAAGTCAAATCTGCGCGCAAGGCGGCGATGGAACTCCTGTTCAGCGATCATCTCGGCGATTGCGTTTCCGTCTGTCAGCGCGTTTGTCCAGCCCGGCTCCAGATTCCCGCCACCATCCGGCTCGTCGCGGGTGGCAGGATGCGCGAAGCCATCGCGCTGGTGAAACAAAACGTTGTGTTCCCCGGTGTGATGGGCCGGATCTGCCGCGCTCCGTGCCAGGCCGGCTGCCGCCGTGGCAAATACGACGGCGCCGTGGCGATCCAATTGATCGAACGCGAAATCTCAAACCAGGATTTGGCCGCAGCCGAGCCGTTTACACCCGCCTGCGCGGCACCGACAGGCAAACGCATCGCCATCGTCGGCGCCGGAGCGACCGGTTTGAGCGCCGCGTTTTTCCTGATGCAATCCGGCCATTCCTGTACCGTTTTGGACGATCACGACAAACCAGGCGGCCATATGCGCTATGGCGTTCCGGATACAGAGTTGCCCCGGGCGGTACTCGACGGCGAAATTGAAGTCATCAAACGGCTTGGCCTCCAACTACGCCTGAACATGCGCCTTGGACGGGACATCCGCCTGGAAGAGCTCCGGCAACAATTTGACTCGGTAATCATTTCCGTCGGCAACATGCAAAAAACAAACCCCGCCGGACTCGGTGTCGAGGCCACGGCACGCACCATTCGCATTGATTCGTCCACCTACCAGACCAGCGTCCCCGGCGTATTCGCCGCAGGCAGTGCAATCCGCAGCGGTTATGATCCCGCGCGCTCGGTCGGCGATGGACGGATTCTGGCGGAGTGTGTGGACAGTTTCCTAAACGGACGGGAGCATCATGTCGGCCAAAAGGATTTCACCTCGACGATTCCAAAACTGCCCACGGAGGAATATCAGGAGCTGGCAAAGGGCGCGGTCGGGGTGCTGAGTGTACGGGAGTTAATCACGGAAGCCGAGATTGCCGCAGGCCGTTGCTGCCATTGCGACTGCCGTTCGGCCGGCAATTGCCGGCTCCGCATCTTTGCGGAAGCGTACCAGGTGGACCCAAAAGCCTATCAGGGCGAACATCGCCGCAGGTTCGAGTTTATTCGCCAGCCGGCCGGGGTGATCTTCGAACCCGGCAAGTGCATCTCATGCGGCATCTGCATCGAACTGGCCTCGCAGGCCCGTGTCCCCCTCGGCATGACATACATCGGGCGCGGGTTCGACTTGAAAATCGGCGTGCCGCTCAACGGCCCGCTCGCCGACGGCCTGCAACAAGTGGCGGAAGATTGCGTGAAACATTGTCCCACAGGCGCCCTGGCGTTCGAGGACGAATCTAAAAACGCCATCAAAAATTCACGCCGGCCCTGACCCCGCAAGTCATGGGTGCGCCGCTCTCGCCAATGAGTCCGGCGGGCGAGTTGTAAGTAAAGGCAACCGGGACATAGTTGGTATCAAACGCGTTCTTGATCCAGCCTTCGGCGAACCAGCGCACACCACGCACTCCAAGCCGGAAATTGGCAAGCGTGTAAGCTTCCTGGCCGGCGTTGTTTTGGTTGTTGTACTCGTAACTGCCGCAAGCAATAACCTCGGCGCGCGCATAGGCGGTCATTTCCTTGCACAAAGCCAGTGAATATTGCGTGCCCGCATTCGCGGTGAACTCCGGGGCATATTGCAATCTGTTGCCGCCAATATTAACGCCGCTATCAGTGCTGCCGGATAGGAACCTGGCATCGGTATAACCAAATCCGCCAAAAATATCCAGGCCGGCAACAGGACGCGCAGTCAACTCCAACTCGACGCCTTTGCTGGCTGCAGCACCGGCGTTGGCTATGTAGAATTGGCCGGGCGAGGCCGGATTGGGCTGGTTGGTTTGGATGTTTCGCCAGTCAATGTAAAACAGCGAAAGATTGGCCAGAAGCCGCTTGTTCAACCATTCAGTTTTGCATCCAAGTTCATAATCCCAGGTGTGTTCTTCACCGTATGATTCGCTGCCTGCAGGGGCCGATGCGTTGAATCCGCCGGCTTTGTAGCCTTGTGTCACAGTCGCATAAACCAAATGATCCTTTGTCACATGATACCCCAGGCCAAAGTGCGGCGAAACATCGGTGTAATCCTTGCTCGCCGCTACGGATGAGGGAAATACCCCGCCAAACGGTGGCGGCAACGGAACTGTGGTGGTTGTTTGAAAATTGGCATCTTTCTGTTCCCAATCACAGCGAAGTCCGAATGTAAAATCCAGCTTGTCCCATGCCGTGAGCGTTGACTGGCCATAAACCCCGGTTCCGACATCCTGCAGATCGGCGTTCTGCCGCTGGGTCAAACGGAATCCCGGCCCAAGCCCGGCGAAAGAAGAACTCAGGTCGTTGAAGGCATCCTGTTTGTAGTCCTGGGTGAATGTAAACACTCCCGCCTGCCATTTCAGTTTCAGATCGTCGGCCAGTTCCAACGGGGTGTCTTTCGACGAGGCAAAGCGGAATTCCTCGCTGAACTGCAGCTCCTTTTCCGTGTTCCGCCGGGTTGAGTACAGGCTCGGGTCGGATGTATAATCCAGATCCGTCAGGTCTTCTGTCTGCCAATGCACCAGGCCGGTGATCATCGTAAAATCCACCGTCTCGCCCTTGTACCCAACCCACAATGTCGGCGACATAACGTACCGGTGGGTATAGCCTTCAAAATCGTGCGAGACATGGTGCGGATCGGCTCGGATCATTCCGAGATCGCCAAGCGCGTAGTCGCCATCGTGATCCCGTTCTCCGGCAAACAAGAGCCGTATTTCCCAGTCACTCTCAGGCCGCCACAACAATTGCCCTTTGCCAAAGAAATCGTTGCGACTGTCCAGGTCATGCCCCGTAAAATCGTTTTTGGTGTATCCGTCACGCGCCGTGTAGCCTCCGCCCAGGCCGAGTCCCAGTTCATTGGAAACAATCGGTCCGCTCGCCGACAACTGTGCCTCGCGAAAATCGTAGTTTCCGTAGTTGCCTTCCGTGTCCATGTGCCATGACGTAAGGCCCGGCGGGCGACTGGTGATGTTGATCAGGCCTCCGACGGTGTCGCGCCCATATAACTCCCCCTGTGAACCGCGTACAAACTCGACCTGATCGATATCCAGAAAATGGATGCTTGATGAGTTTGCATTCAACTGCGGCACGCCGTCGATAAATGTCGTGATTCCTGGATTGTTCGGACTGGAGCCGATCCCGCGGAAGTATGGATTGCTGAGCTTTTGCGCGCCAAACTCATTCACGAACACGTTTGGCGCAAAGATTGACGCGTCTTTCACTGTGGTGACACCGTCAGCATCAAGAGTCTTGCCGGTCACCGCCGTAACACCCGCGGGAACGTCCTGCAACGGGCCCGGCTTTTTTTCAGCCACGACCGTAATCATGGGCAACTCTTCCGGGTTGCCCGCCGTCTCCTGCCCCGCCACCCAGCCCGGGAAGAAAACAGCAATCGATAGAACTAACAATACGGGCGTATTTTTCATAAAAATCGTTTCCATCCGCCGAAGGTGGGATGTTTTCGTAAAGCAACCCAATTCATTGTGCAAGATAATAATAATTTGGAGCGCATATTGTTCTTTCGAGGCCTCCTTGCGGCTCGCATCGGGCAATTCCCGGCGCTTCCGCAATATGTGTCCGCGCTTGTCGGGAAACTCATGCCCTGCGCCAGGCGCATAGCCCGTCCAATTTGCGTCGGGGTGTTCAATGGGGCTAGTATTAAGTTAGTTATTCCGTTGGATGGCGGGTTCCGGGTCCTGGATATTCAGGCAAGCCAATGTCTTTTTATTTCGCACGAGCAACTTGCCGTTCGCCACGATCGGGGCCGTCCACACGGAGCCCGCAAGGGGCTGGATCCGCCCCAATTCCCGATAGTTCCCGCTCTTGGCTTCAATCAGGATCACAGCACCGCTCTTGCCGTTCACCGCAATAAGCGCACCATCAACGACCATCACCGGACCAAACTCGAACCCCGCCTTTTCCCATTGCAGTTCTCCCGTCGCAGCATCGATGCACTTCAGATTCCCCGGTTCACTGACTCCATAAATAAATCCCTTCCAAAAAACCGGACTGTTGAACCGGGCCAGCATCGTTTTGTTGCTCCACAACACCTTCGGATTGTTGGCCTTCACTTCAACCAAGGCGCAACCCGCACCCCACGCGCTGCTGATGAAGATGCGATTTCCCATCACGATCGGTGTGGCGGCATTCTGCTTGTGGGGGGTTATCCATGGCACACTCCACAGGCGTTGGCCGGTTTCCGGCTTCCATCCCGCCAGTCCCTCGGCCGTAAACGTCACGTACTGTTTCTGGCCGTCCAACTCCACAACCAGGGGAGTCGCATATCCCGGCTCGGAACCTGCCCCCCGCCAGATCGTTTCTCCTGTCTGCTCGTTTAAGGCCACCACGGAAGCATCCGCTCCTCCCGGCACGACAATCAGTCGCCCGTCATCCACAACCGGCGAGATATTCATATCCCACTCTGGAAATCTCCCCTTGAAGTCCGCCATGATATCCCGTTCCCAGATCATCTTTCCGGTGTCGGCTTTCAAAGCATGCACGATTCCCTTGCGGCCGATCACGATGACATTTCCGTGATCCACCGTCGGCGTCGCACCCGTGAAGCCATTGCGGCTCTGAGACGGGCCAGGGCAGGCAAAGCGCCATATTTCCTTGCCGGTTTCCGCATCCAAGGCCCGAACGATATCATCCGTGCCCTGATGATCCACGATGTACACCTTTCCTTGCGCCACGCACGGTCCTCCAAATCCATCGTCTGACAACTCGCAGGTCCACACGACCTGCGGCGGCTTTTCCGCCCAGTTTTTGTTGATGCCGGTCTCGGTCGATACTCCATCCTGCTTGGGCCCCCTGAATTGCGGCCAATCCCCGGCATGCGCGCTCGCAACACCCCATGCGATGACAAGCATCCAGCCTAACAGTAAATTCGCGTATGCGTATGAAGACAAGGAATTGCCTGTTGTTTTATGGTTCATGTCTTCCATTTGGTCGAAATAGTTCCAATTATTTCAGATCAACCCCGGCAAGACTGGGAATTCTTGAGACTCGCATCGAGCAATGCGCGGCACTTTTCCGACACTTGTTCGAGGCTGTCGAGAAACTCATTCCGCTCGCCGGCCGGCAGCACGGATAGGATTTCCGTCTGCAAGTCCAATGCGATGTGCCGAAGCCCGGCAAATGCGCGTCGTCCCTTGGCGGTCAGGCGGATCCTCAGGATGCGGCCGTCGGTCTCATCGCCGTGTCTGGTGACCAGCCCCATCTGCTTCATGCGGCGGATGAGCACGGCCATCGTGTTCGGGTCGCTGGACATCAACACACACAATTCATTGACGGTTGTGCCCCTGGGATCACCCTCTGTAAGCCAGCGCAGCACGATGAACTGGTCCGGTGTCAACTTGGCATGGGCGATGCGTCGGCGGAAGGTCTGGTTAATGCTGTACCAGGTTCTTCGCATCAAGGGCGCAAGCCTGCGCCGGTGTGTGGAGGAAGGTGTCGGGGCTGGAGCCATGTGCAGAGCCTACCAAGCCCCCCGCCGATGGCACGAAAAATATAATACGCATACGTATTATAAGTGCTTGCGCAGAAAAAAAAGTATGCGAGCGTACCCTTAAATTCAGCAGGCCCCACCATGAAACGGACACTCCAACTGATCCTCCTTCCGCTGATTCTTGGCACTGCCGCCCTTGCCGCCGCCACCAGCCCCGAAACCCAGGCAACTCGGGCCCACGGTTGGCTTTCATGGCGCGGACCACAGCAGAACGGCAGCTCGCTGGAAACCGGGTTGCCCGACAAGATCCGGATAGGCGGTAAAAACCAGTTGTGGGCGGCGGATTTCCCCGGACAATCCACGCCGGTGATCGCCAACGGCAAGGTGTATGTGATGGGCTACCTCGGCGACGGGCCGGATATGCAGGAAGGCGTTGCCTGCTTCGATGCCGAAACCGGGGAAAAGCAGTGGCAGCAGCTTTACAACGATTTCCTCAGCGACACGATCTATTTGCGATACGCGACTTCCAGCCCCGCCATCGATGCTGAAACCGGCAACGTTTACATGCAGGACACCCAGGGCATTTTCGGTTGTTTTACAGCCGACGGAAAACCGGTCTGGCAGCACGACTTGATGGAGGAGTTCGGCCGTCTCACCTTTCCTAACAGTCGCACCGCCTCACCGCTGATCGACCGCGACCTCGTCATCACTCGCGGGATCACCGCCAACTGGGGCGCTCAAGGTCCTGCAGCCGATCGTTTTTATGCATACGACAAGAAGACCGGCGACCTGGCCTGGGTATCCAGCCCGGGCGACAAACCGAAGGACAACTCATTCTCTCATCCCGTGCTCGGCTGGCTCAACGGCAAGCGCGTTTTCTACGCCGCATGCGGTGACGGCAGCATCGTCTGCGTGAACACCCGCACCGGCGCCCCGCTTTGGCGCGTGCCTTTGTTTACTTCCGGGATCAACGCTTCGCTGGTCGTTCACAACAACGACAAAATCATCGCCATCTTCGGCACACCCTATGAAAAAGGCGAAACCATCGCCATCAAAATTCCGACCGTCGAACCGGCCAACCCCGCCGCAGGCCCCGTCGTGATTGATCCCGCAACCGTCCGCCTCTGGACCAACGAAGCTTCCACCTCGGTGAGTTCCCTGGCCCTCAACAAGGATCGCGTCTATCTTGTCACAGAAACCGGTGAGCTCTGCGCCATTGACGCCAACACCGGCAAGACCGCCTGGAAACTCAAGGTTGGCATCGAACAGCGGACTTCGACACCGCTGTTTGCCGATGGCAAAATTTACGTCCCGGTCCTCAACGAGCCCGGCGAAAGCGGGGGTGATGACTCGGGTGCCGGCAGCAAGGGCGCCTTCTACATCATCCAACCGGGCAAAACCGAGGGCAAAATTCTTTGCCATGTCGCACTCGAAGGTCGCTGTTTCGGCAGCCCAACAGCCTACAATGGCAAGATTTACGTCCAGACAACCAAGAAACTCTATTGTTTCGGCACCAAAGGCAACAATCCGAACCTCCCGGCTGAACCCGCTGCCGAAAAATGGCCGGCACCGGGTCCAAAGAAACAACTCCAGATCATTCCGGCGGAAGTGTTGCTGAAACCAGGTGAAAACATTCCCTTGCATATCCGTGCGCTGGATGCCAACGGATTCACCGTCGAGGAAAGCGTCGATCCGAAGTCGATCAAATGGGAACCATTCATTCCAGCCACGGCGAAAGTAAAATCGACGATGAAAGCCTCAGTCAACGACGCCGGCCAACTTGTCGCAACGTCCGACCCGGCGCCTTCCGCGGGCATGATGCAGGCGTCGCTCGGTGAATTGCACGGCTATCTGCGCGGCCGCATTTTGCCGAACCTGCCACTCAAGGAAGATTTTGAAGAGTTCAAGCTTACGGAAACCAATGCCACCGAGGGAGCGTCATTTGCCTATCCACCGCTCTCATGGATCGGCGCACGGTTCAAGTTTGAAGTCCGCGAACGCGATGGCAATAAGGCACTCACCAAAACCATCGACAACAGATTTTTTCAACGCGCGCAGGTGTTCATCGGCCATCCCGACATGAAAAACTACACCATTGAGGCTGATGTCCTCAGCGACGGCAACAAACGCAAGATGTCCGACGTCGGTGTCATCAACCAGCGTTACGCCATACTTCTCAAAGGCAACGAGCAAAAACTTGAAGTTAACTCCAACCTCGAACGCCTCCACCTGGCCGTCCCGTTCAAGTGGACTCCGAACGAGTGGTACCACTTGAAAACGCGCGTCGATATCGCCGTTAACGGCGCCGGTATGATTCGCGCCAAGGCCTGGAAACGCGGCGAAGCCGAACCATCCGCGTGGACCATCGAAGTCCCGCACCGCACCGCGCACCGCAACGGCTCCCCGGGCCTATTTGGCTTCGCACCGCAAGACATGCGCGTGTACATCGATAACATTACGGTGAAATCCAATGATTAAATACCTGTCTCTTTCCGCACTGCTTCTTACAACCACAGTACGCGCTGGTGACTGGCCGCAATGGGGCGGCACCAACGAACGTAACATGTCTTCGCCGGAAACCGGGCTGCCTGGGAGCTTCGATCCCGGCAAGTCAAAACTCGGTTCCGAAGAAATCGATCTCACAACGACAAAAAACGTAAAATGGGTCGCCAAGCTGGGTTCGCAAAGCTTCGGCAATGTCACCATCTCGGGCGGCAAGGTGTTCATAGGCACCAACAACGCCTCACCCCGCGACCCGCAATACAAGGACGACCGCGGCATCCTGATGTGCCTCGACGAAAAGACCGGCGCGTTCCAGTGGCAGTTGGTCGTGCCGAAGCTCGCCTCCGGCAAAGTTAACGACTGGGAATACCTCGGCATCCTCTCCTCGCCAACGATCGAAAACAACCGCGTTTACCTCGTCACCAACCGCTGCGAAGTCGTGTGCCTCACTACAGACGGTCTTGCCAAAGGCAACACCGGCCCGTTCATCACCGAGGGCCAGTACATTGCCGGCCCGGGCAAACCACCTGTCAAACCCAACCCGAAGGATGCCGACATCGTCTGGCGGTACGATATGATCGATGAACTCGGTGTATTTCCGCATAACGCATCGAACTGCGACGTGATGATTCTGGACGACGAAATCATTTCAAGCACTTCCAACGGCATGGACTGGACCCACACCAACATCCCGTCGCCAAACGCCCCGACGCTCATCGCGCTTGACAAAAAAACCGGCAAATATCTTGGCGAGGACGACGCACAGATTGGTCCGAAAATTTTTCACGGCATCTGGTGTTCTCCCTCAGCCGGAAAGGTCAACGGCAAAACGTTGGTCTTCTTCGGCGGACCCGACGGATTCCTGTACGCGTTCGACCCGAAGCCGGTCAAGGAGGGCGACGATCTCCACCTTAAAAAAATCTGGTGGTGCGACGCCAACCCGAATGGATACCGCGCGAAAAAATATCCCGCCGCCGATGGTCCGAGCGAGATCAATGCAACGCCGGTATTTTGGAAAGGTCATGTTTACGTCGCAGTCGGCCAGGATCCCGAGCACGGCGAGGGCATCGGCAACCTGATTTGTGTCGATCCGACCAAGACGGGTGACATCACCAAGACCGGCATTGTCTGGTCGTACAACAAAATCCACCGCAGCCTCTCAACCTGCGCGATTACGCCCGACGGCCTGTTGTTCGTCGGTGATTTTTCCGGCTTTCTCCACTGTCTCGATGCCGAAACCGGAAAGGTTTACTGGGTCCATGACCTCAAATCACACATTTGGGGTTCGCCGCTTTATGCCGACGGTAAAATTTACATCGGCGCCGAGGACGGCACCTTTGCCGTGTTCGCCGCAAGCAAGGAAAAAAAGTTGATCGCCAAGATGGACATGGGTGATCCCGTCTATTCGACACCCGTTGTCGCCAACGGCACTCTCTACGTTCAGACCACTACCAACCTCTTCGCAATCAAAGCCAAATGAAAAAAATCCTCCTCTTCCTGCTCATCGCCGCCGTGTACGTGCTGCACCAGGATTTCTGGAACTGGCGCGCCTCTTATCCACTCCTCTTCGGTTTTCTGCCAATCGGCCTCGCTTACCATGCCGCTTATTCCATACTCGCCGCGATTATGATGGCCATCCTGGTCAAGGCGGCCTGGCCAAAGCATCTCGAGGACATTGACGGGGACGAACCCAAGTGATTCCCATCCTTGTCATCGGTATTTATCTCCTCATCATCGCCGTTATCGGCAGCGTTGCGTACACGCGCAGTAAATCAAACACCGAGGATTTCTTCCTCGCCAGCCGCACCGTCGGCGGCCTCGTCTTCTTCCTCTCGATCTTCGCCACCAACATGACCGCCTTTGCGATCCTTGGAAGCTCAGGTCAGGCTTACCGGCAGGGCATCGGCATCTACGGCCTCATGGCGTCATCTTCCGGTTTCGTCATCCCGCTCACTATTTTCTTCATCGGCACCCGGCTCTGGGCGCTCGGCAAAAAGTTCGGCCACCAGACGCAGGTCTCCTTCTTCCGCGACCGGTGGGAATGCAGCACCATCGGCACGGTGATTTTTATCCTCAGCGTCGTGATGCTTGTGCCGTACATGATCATCAGCATCATGGGCGGCGGTCGCGTCCTGACCGACATCAGCGGCGGCCACGTCGCCTACTGGCTCGGATGTCTAGTCGTCGTGCTCGTTGTCACAATGAACGTCTTCTTCGGCGGCATGCGTGGCACCGTCTGGGTGAACATTTTCCAAACGATTCTCTTCCTGCTTTTCGGCGTGGTCGCCCTCGCGGTCATCAGCCACGCGCTGCCCGGCGGTTTCGGACAATACATTGCGAAGATTGCAGACAACCCGAAGACATCTTATCTCGTCACCCGCGAACGGATGTCTCCGCAGTTTTTCTGGAGCTACACGCTGATTCCGCTGTCATCGATCATGTTCCCGCACATGGCGATGATGTGTTTTGCCGCCCGTAAAGTCACCGCCTTCAAACGTACAGTCGTCCTTTATCCGCTGGCCATCATGGCGATCTGGCTGCCGTGTGTCTTCCTTGGTGTTCTCGGCACCCAGACCGAGCCTGGTCTGAAGAATCCCGATGGAATTCTGCTGCACCTGCTCACCGACCACGCCCCCGTCTGGCTCGCCGGCATCCTCGGCGCCGGCATCATCTCCGCTGTCATGGGTTCCGATACGCACCAGGTGCTCGCTGTCAGCACGATGTTTACCAAGGACGTCTTTGCCCACTACGGCGGCAAGGAACGGTTCGGCGAAGGCGGCAGCGTCGTGTTCGCCCGCGCTTTCATCATCTTCGTCACGATGGTGGCCTACATCGTCGCCTTGAACACCCCGGAAAGCATCTTCGAACTCGCCGTCCGGTTTGCGTTCAGCGGTTTTGCCGCGATGGCGCCTGTGATGATCGCCGCGTTGTTTTGGAAACGCAGCACCAAATACGGAGCGCTCGCCTCCACGTTGTGGGTCGCCGCCTGCCTCGTTGGCGCCTGGTGGCTCCAACACATCTCCGATGGCATGATCCCCAAACCGGGCCAGCCGCCCACGATCATTTTCCCGGCCTTCGGTCATCTGTTTGAACGCACCATTGCCAACGCGACTTGTTTCGGCTTCCTGCCGGTCGTGCCGATGGTTCTCGGCTCCGCAGTGCTGATGGTTCTCGTTTCGCTGATTACAAAGCCGCCGGGTGAAGAGACCATCAGGAAATATTTCTCGTGAACTTCGACGCCCATTTGCTCGAAATCATCAAATGGCATTTCAGTCCCGAGACAGGCTGTCCGTTCTGGCTCGACTGGGCGCGGAAAAATTTCGACCCGTGCAAAGAAATCCGCTCGTCAGCCGACATGCTGAAGTTCCCTCACTTCCAGGACGAATGGCTCCGTGATCTCCAGCCCGAAGCTTGGGTACCCGCCGCCTTCAAAGGCAAGCCGTTCAATATCTTTGAAACCGGTGGCACCACCGGCATGCCAAAACAGCGCATCGGCTGGAACGACTACAAAACGGACTACGAGGAGTTCAGCGGCAAAATCAGCGACGAACATTTCCCGCGCGGAGGCGCATGGCTGATGGTCGGCCCCACCGGGCCGCGCCGGCTGCGGCTTGCGATTGAACATCTCGCCAATTTCCGCGGCAGTTCCTGCTACTTCATCGATCTCGATCCGCGCTGGGTGAAAAAGGCTTTGACCGCGAAAGATTTCGACCATGCCCGCGCCTACATGGACCACGTTGTCGAGCAAGCTGTCAACATCCTCAAGAACCGCAAAGTTGCCGGTTTGTTCACCACGCCGAAACTGCTCGAAGCGCTGGCTGAGAAAATAAATCTTTACGAAACCGGCATCCGGGGCGTGTTTTGCGGCGGCACAACGATGGCGCCTCAGTACGTGCGCTTCATCATTGAGGAGGTGCTCGAAGATAAAATCGGTTTTTACCCGACCTACGGCAACACACTCATGGGCCTTGCCGCCAGCCTCCCACTGCGCCCCGAAGACAACTACTCGATCACCTACTACGCACCGCAACCCCGCGCCATCCTCCGCGTCGTCAACCCGCAGAAAACAGACGAAACCGTACCCTACGGAGCCTGGGGTCGTGTCGAGCTCACCACGCTTACGAAGGAATTCTTCATGCCCCGTTTTCTCGAACGCGACGAAGCCATCCGGCGTGAACCGCGCGCGCCCTACACCTGGGATGGCGTCGCCGAAGTCCGCCCGTTCGGTGCGATGGAGAAAACGATCGTTGAAGGTGTTTACTGATTATGACTCACATCCCGGCGCTTCGGCTTGGTCGGCCTTATGAAAGCCTCGACAAAATCGGGTTGAAGGACTCGATTGCCACTGTCAGCCAGGTCAACGCCGGTATCATCCACAAGGATCTTCAGAAAATCGCCGCCTCGCGCGCGGCGCTGAAAAAATTCAGCTTCGCGCAACTTATCGAACTCTGCGGCCGGGCGGGTGACATTTTTCTAAACGCCAACGACCCGCAACATTACGTCGAAACCCTTTCCGCCACGAGCGGCCTGCCGCATGTTCTGGTGCGGCGGAACATGCAGCGCATTCACGGCATGCTCGCCAACATGGGCCAGGTGTTGCGCGGCCTGACGCGAGGGCTCGATCTCGACGACAAAACCAGCCCGTATTGCTTCAACCCGGCGACCGACTGCCTCGGCCTCGTAATGCCCAGCAACTCGCCCGCCGTCAATTCGCTCTGGCTGCCGGCAATCGCCTTGCGGATTCCGGTCATCATCAAACCCGGCCGCGACGAACCGTGGACACCCTACCGGCTCATCCAATCCTTCATCGCCGCCGGCATACCGGCGGAAGCGTTCGGCTTTTATCCGACCGACCACGAAGGCGCCGACACGATCCTGCGGCTTTGCGGCCGGGCTCTGGTCTTTGGCGACAAGAGCACGACTGACAAGTACGCGGGAAATCCGGCAATTCAGACGCATGGCCCCGGTTACAGCAAAGTACTCATCGGAGCCGATCAAATTGAACGATGGCCGGAATTTCTCGATGTGCTGGTTGACTCCATCGCCGCCAACAGCGGGCGCAGTTGCCTCTGCGCATCCACGATTGTTGTCCCGTCGTACGCCGATGAAATTGCCGACGCACTGGCAAAACGCCTCGGTCCCATCGCACCGATGCCGCCGGAAGATGAAAATGCAAGTCTATCCGCTTTCGCCAACCCGAGGATGGCCGAGGCAATCGATGCCGGCATCGAGCAAGGTCTTGCAACCCCCGGCGCTGTGGACGTGACGGCTCAATATCGTGGCGGACCGCGGCTGGTGAATTTTCAGGGCGGCACATATCTGCGGCCAGTGATTGTGCGGTGCGATTCCTTCGCACATCCATTGGCTAACAAAGAATACTTGTTTCCATATGCGGGCATTGTCGAAGTATCCCAGGGCAAAATGCTTGAACAAATCGGCTCGTCGCTCGTCGTTACGGCGATCACGCGTGATGAATGCTGGATCGAACAACTCATGGAATCCTCGCACATCGAACGGCTCAACATCGGCCCGATTTCGACGATGAAAATCTCCTGGCACCAGCCGCATGAAGGCAATCTTTTTGAATTTTTATACAAACGCAGGGCGTTTGAACGCATATGAACTTTGACTGGCAACCCCATACTCGGCTCGTCTTCGGCGCCAACTCAGCCGAACGCGTCGGCGAACTCGCGCGCGAACTCGGCGGGAAGAAAGTGCTGCTGGTCACCGATCCCGGCATCATCACTGCGGGACATGCGGCGCGCGCGCAGGAGTCGCTGGCGGCGGCGGGTTTTGCCGTGACGATTTATGGCAATTGCCGGGAAAATCCAACCACCAAGGATGTCGATGCGTGCCTGGTCGTTGCGAGAACCGCACAGGCGGACTTGATTGTGGCGGTCGGCGGCGGCAGCAGCATGGACACGGCGAAGGGCGCCAACTTTCTGTTGACCAACGGAGGCCGGATGCAGGATTACCAGGGCATCGGCAAGGCAACCAGGCCGATGCTGCCTTTCATCGCCATCCCAACCACCGCAGGCACAGGCAGTGAATGCCAGTCGTTCTCTCTGATCGCCGACGAACAAACACACCAGAAAATGGCGTGCGGCGATCCGAAGGCGGCGGCCCGTGTCGCCATCCTCGATCCCCTCCTTACACTGACGCAACCCAGCCGCGTTGCAGCATGCACCGGGATCGATGCGATTGCGCACGCTGTGGAAACGGCTGTAACAAGGAAGCGCACCGCGTTGTCGTGGTTGTACAGCCGCGAAGCTTTCAAGCTGACGGCTGAAAATCTTCCGCGCGTACTGGAATCGCCGCAAAATATCGAGGCCCGTGCTGCCATGCAACTGGGAGCGGCGCATGCCGGCACTGCGATCGAGAACAGCATGCTCGGCGCAGTCCACAGTGCGGCCAATCCGTTGACAGCGCATTTCGGGATCGTGCATGGCCATGCCGTCGGCCTGATGCTTCCGGCAGTCGTCCGGTTCAATGCCGTTGACACACCGACCAAGGCCCTCTACGACCAGCTTTCGCCGCGCCTGGGGGACCTGCTTGATGATTTGTTCGCCAGAACGAAACTTCCAAAAAAATTGTCGGACTGCGGCGTGCCGTCAACCGCAATTCCAAAGCTGGCCGAAGAAGCGGCGAGGCAGTGGACGGCTCAATTTAATCCGCGTCCGGTAAAAGTTGCAGACTTCATCAAATTGTACGAGGTTATCCTATGACGAGCCCAACGACAGCCAAACATCACGCGACACGGGCCGGCAACTACTTCGTTGCGAACTATCCGCCGTTTTCGTTTTGGAAACCGGAAAACGTCGGTGACGTGCAGGCGGCGCTGGGACGTCCTCCGGCACCGGGGAACCCGCTCGGGTTGTACGTCCATATTCCATTTTGCCGGAAACGCTGCCACTTTTGTTACTTCAAGGTTTACACCGAACAGAATGCAGCCCGCGTCCAGCAGTACATCGATGCTGCGGTGGCGGAGCTGAAAATTTACGCCGGCAAGCCTTTCATCGGCGGCCGGCACCCGGACTTTGTTTATTTCGGAGGCGGCACCCCGTCGTATCTGTCAGTCAAACAATTGACCGATTTGACCGGACGGCTGAAAGCGCTGTTGCCGTGGGATGCTGTCCAGGAAGTCGCGTTCGAATGTGAACCCGGTACATTGACGGAGCCGAAGCTGCAGGCGATCAAAGACATGGGCGTGACCCGGCTGAGCCTGGGTGTGGAGAATTTCGACGATCACATTCTGGAGATCAACGGCCGCGCTCATCACTCGCAGGAAATTGAACGCGCCTATGGTTTCGCCCGCACGATCGGCTTCAACCAGATCAACATCGATCTCATCGCCGGAATGGTTGAAGAGACGGAGGCGAATTGGTTGAAGTGCGTGGAGAAGGTCGTCGCAATGTCGCCCGAAAGCGTGACCATCTACCAGATGGAAATCCCGTACAACACGACCATCTACAAGGAAATGAAGGCCGAGGGCAAACTCGTCGCACCCGTCGCCGACTGGGAGACAAAGCGCGGCTGGGTGGAGTACGCGTTTGCAGAGCTGGAAAGGGCCGGTTATACGATCGCCAGTGCGTACACGGCGGTGAAAGATCCGACACACACGAAATTCCTCTATCGCGATCGTTTGTGGGAAGGTGCGGATCTGCTGCCGATCGGCGTCGCGTCATTCGGCCACATCAACGGCGTGCATTTCCAGAACGAACACGACATCGTGCCGTATCTCGACAAGGTTTCGCGGGGCGAACTTCCGCTATGGCGTGCGCTGGCACCAAACGCGGAAGAGCGTCTCATCCGCGAGATGGTCCTCCAGATGAAACTCGGGCACATCAGCCGGAAATATTTCCGGAATAAATTCGGCGTGGATGTTGCCGAGCGGTTTGCCTCGCCGTTGCGCCAGTTGGAGAGCGAAGGCTTTCTGGACATCAATGGCGATACGATCCGCTATTCGCGCGCTGGATTGCTCCAGGTGGACACTCTGCTGCACGATTTCTTTCTACCCCAACACCGTGATGCACGCTACGCCTGACACCAACCTGTTCTGCGGAGAACTCTGCCGGAAATCCGACGCCTGCGAAGGCGGGATAAGATGCGGGTTGTGTCCGCTGGCCCACGTTTACAACGCGACAGGGCAGAGCATGCCGGCTATTTTCGAAATCGCCTCATCGGAAATTCCGCAGCCGCAGCGGGACCTGCTCGTTCATCAACGCGACATGACCACCACTCTCCAAACATTTTACGGCGCAAGGACGCATTTGCGGTTGTTACGCGCGGAGAGCGGGAATGAAATCTACCAGCGCGAAGTCGTGCTCGCGCTGGATGGTTCGAAGCGGCCGGTGGAATTCGGGGCGAGTTCGATCCACCTTGGCCTTCTGCCGCCGGATGTCCGGCGTGAGATCCTGCTGGCCGAACGGCCTCTGGGGGGATTGTTGCTGGAACACGGCGTTAAATTTGTCAGTTGTCCGAAAACATTCATCCGGGTGGAGGCCGACACCTTGATCAGCCGGGTGCTGGAACTTGAGGGCCCTCGTTCGTTGTACGGCAGATGTAATGCGTTGCTAACACCGTCGGGCGATGTGCTCGCCGATATTGTGGAGATTCTACCCCCATGAAATCAAACTATGACGTCATCGTAATCGGCGGGGGTCCCGCCGGTTCAACCGCAGCCGCCGTGCTGGCCATGAAAGGCCGGCGGGTACTGCTGCTCGAAAAAGAAAAATTTCCACGCTACCACATCGGCGAGTCCCTGATTCCGTACACGTACTTCACACTCGAACGGCTCGGCATGCTCGACAAGCTCAGGAAAACGCACTTCGTCAGGAAATACAGCGTCCAATTTGTCCGCCAAAGCGGCGAGGTCTCGACGCCGTTTTATTTCACGCAAAATTGGGATCATCCGTCGTCAAGCACATGGCAGGTCATCCGCAGCGAGTTCGACCAGATGCTGCTGGACAACACCAGGGAAAAAGGCGCGGAAGTCATTGAGGAAATGACGGTGAAAGAGCCAATCCGCGAAAACGACTTCGTGGTCGGCGTGCGCGGCGAAGACAAGCAGGGGCGCCCGTTTGAGGTGCGGGCGCCACTGACGATTGATGCGAGCGGACGCGACGGTTTCACCCAGGTAAAGAACGGCTGGCGCATTCGTGATCCAAAGCTTAACAAGATCGCCGTCTGGACCTACTACAAAGGCGCGATGCGCGATCAAGGCATCGACGAAGGAGCGACGACGGTCGCCTACCTACCCGGCAAAGGCTGGTTCTGGTATATCCCGTGGCCGGATGACAGGGTCAGCGTCGGTGTCGTAGCGGAAAGTTCATATCTCTTCCGCGATACGCGCGACCCCGAAACGATTTTTCAGCGGGAAGTTGGAAACAATCTCTGGATCCAAAACCATCTCGCCCCCGGCAAGGTCGCCTCGCAATACCGTGTCACCGGCGAATACTCGTTCCGGTCAAAATACTGTGCCGCCAACGGGCTCGTGCTGGCCGGTGACGCGTTTGCCTTCCTCGACCCGGTCTTTTCGTCAGGTGTCATGCTCGCGTTGCGCAGTGGCGAGATGGCCGGCGATGCCGTTGACGCAGCACTGACCGCAGGCGATTATTCCGCGAAGATGTTTAGCAGCTATGGCAATACTCTTTGCTATGGCATCGAGAGCATGCGAAAGTTGGTCTATGCATTTTACGATCCAAACTTCCGGTTCAAGGAACTTTTCAAAAAATATCCACACCTGCACAAACGGCTGACCGACTGCCTTACCGGCGATCTGTTCACCGACTTCGACGAACTCTTCCAACGTGTCGCCGAATTCGCCGATGTGCCGGCGCCGGTGGAACATGGCAAACCGCTCATCAACCAGCCCCAAGGAGAACCCAATGCCCTTCGAGTTTAAAATAAAACGCCTGGTCGAGTTCTGCGACACAGACATGGCCGGGATCATGCACTTCTCGAATTTTTTCCGTTTCATGGAGGTGGCGGAGCACGGTTTTTATCGCAGCCTGGGCATTGAAATACATCCCGAGTTCATCGAGGGAAAAGTCGGCTGGCCGCGCGTCCACGCCAGTTGCGAATACAAGCACCCGCTGCGCTTCGAGGAGGAAGTTGAGATACACCTCCTGGTGCGTGAAATCGGCACAAGTACCGCCGGTTACACGTTCATTTTCCGTAAACAGCAGGACGGCCGGACTATCGAGGTGGCACACGGCAACATCATTGCCGTGGCTGTCGCAATGGACCCCGTCAAGCACACCATGAAAGCCGTGCCCATCCCGCCCGAAATCCGGGCTAAGATTGAAGTGGCGCCGGCAGAATTATTCAACAAGGAGAAACAACCCCATGACACCCACTGATACCCCCCAATCCGGAATGACCTGGCTCGCATTTTCACTGATGACCGTTGCGAGTTGGGGCCTCTACGGCATATTCCTTCACTCAGGCCAGACCAGCATGGCTGACCCGGCACAGGGCCGGTACAAAGCATTTCTGTTCGTCGGCCTCGCCTACTTCCTGACCGCTGTACTCGCCCCGCTGGCGATGTTGATGATAAGCGGCGCCAGTTGGAAATTTCCCGTTGCGGGCATGGGCTGGTCGCTGTTGGCGGGCATCGTCGGCGCGATCGGCGCATTCTGCGTGCTGTTGGCGTTTGGCGCGAAAGGCCAGCCCAGCGTTGTCATGACCATCGTGTTTGGCGGCGCACCCGTCGTGAACGCCATCGTCGCCCTGTTGATGTCTCCGCCCGACGGCGGGTGGGGCGCGATTCCAAAGCCGTTTTTCCTGGGACTGTTGCTGGCCGTGGCCGGCGGCTGCCTGGTGACGTTTTACAAACCGGCTCCGACAAAACACAAGCTGCCATCCGTGACGATCCAATCCCCCATGAAATGAATTCCGCGGACCAGCTTCAGAAGTTAAACCGGTTGCTGGCGGCGTTGACGCCGGGCAATCGGTTTTACTCTGATAAGTTAAAACGCGCGGGATTGGCAAACGGCGCCGCAAGCCTGGACGATTTTTTCCGGCGGATGCCTCTCACAACAAAAGCGGAAATCGCCGACGACCAACTGGCTCATCCGCCGTATGGCACGAACCTGACGTTTCCAGTGGACCGATACACCCGGTTCACACAAACCAGCGGTACGAGCGGCGCGCCGCTGCGATGGCTCGACACACCGGAGAACTGGGATTGGATGGTTGGTTGCTGGATGGAAGTGTTGCGCGCAGCAGGCGTAAGGCAGGGCAGCCGGATTTACTTCGCGTTTTCGTTCGGACCGTTTCTCGGATTCTGGACCGCGTTCGAGGCCGCGGCCCGGCTCGGCTGCCTATGCCTTCCCGGTGGCGGACTCAGCAGCGCTGCGCGCCTGCAGGCAATAATCGACAACAAGATTGATCATCTCTGCTGTACACCGACGTATGCGCTGAGGCTTGGACATTTCGCACGGCAGGAAAAAATGGATCTCACCCAGGCGGGCGTCCGCACAATTATCGTCGCCGGCGAACCCGGTGGCAGCGTACCAGAAACACGGGCTCGGATCGAATCGTTCTGGCCACGCGCGCGGGTATTCGATCATCACGGCATGACCGAAATCGGTCCAGTCACGTACGAAGTCGAGCCGGGAATGCTCGCCATCATCGAGTCAGGGTACATCGCCGAGATGATCAATCCGACTGCGGATGGCACGGGCGAACTTGTATTGACGAACCTGGGCCGGGTTGGATCGCCGTTGTTGCGCTACCGGACGGGTGACTTGGTAAAATTGGCACGCCGCGACGGGCATGCATTTCTTGAAGGCGGCATCCGCGGACGCGTGGATGACATGCTGATCGTGCGCGGCGTGAACATCTACCCGACGGCGATCGAACGGATTGTCCACGGTTGTCCGCTTGTGGCCGAGTACCGGGTGACAGTGCATCAGGCCGATGCGATGACGGAACTCGAAGTGATTTTGGAACCGATGGTCGAGTGCCAGGATCCGGAGGCGATGGCCGAAAAATTGGCGGTTGATTTCCAGGCGGTGCTGGGGTTGCGGATTCCGGTCACTCTCGCGTTACCTGGGTCATTACCGCGATCCGAATTTAAGTCGCAACGCTGGCAACGCACCCCGGATTGTAGGAATCAGACAAGTTGCGCTGCATGTGACGATAGTGTAGGATAGCCACCCTAAGGAAATCATTATGAAAACCATTGCCATCACCCTGCTTCTTCTCTGCACCGGGTTCGCACAAGCCGCCGACTGGCCACAATGGCGCGGACCAAACCATGACGGCATTTCCACCGAGACCGGCTGGTCCACGCAGTGGAATGCAGACGGGCCGAAGCAATTGTTCAAACTCAACGTGGGCACAGGTTGTTCATCCGTCGCAGTGAGCCAAGGGCACTTGTACACGATTGGCAACACAAACAACACCGACACGGTCCGCTGCCTCGATGCGGCAACAGGCAAGGAAATTTGGAAACAGTCGTACCCCTGCCCGCTCGACCCCAACTCATTTGAGGGAGGCCCCGGCGCGACGCCGGCAGTGAATGCCGATCGTGTATACACGATGAGCCGGGCCGGAGATTTGCATTGCCTCGACGCTGCGACGGGCAAGGTCGTCTGGACAAAAAATCTTGTGAAAGACTTCGGAGGCAAGGTGCCGAAATGGGGTTATGCCGGATCACCTGTTGTGCTTGAAAAATGCGTGATTCTCGATGTCGGCGCGCCGGGCGCAGCGACTGTGGCGCTCGACAAGACAACCGGTGAAATCGCATGGAAGAACGGTGATGAAGAGGCCGCTTACGCGACACCCCTGCCCTTTGAGTTCGGCGGCAAAAAATATGTCGCGCTGTTTGATGCGTTCGGTCTGGTGATACGCGAGGCCGACGGCGGCAAGACGGTGGCGAAGCAGGAATGGAAAACCAATTACGACGTCAACGCCGCAACGCCGATCATCAGCGGTGACAAACTTTTCGTGTCCAGCGGCTACGGGAAGGGCGCCGCACAGTTTCAGTTCACCGGCAGCGAGTTGAAATACATCTGGCAGACCAAAAAGATGCGGAACCATTTTAACAGTTGCGTACTGTGGCAGGGATTCCTGTACGGGTTCGACGACACCAAGCTCGCCTGCCTCGACTTCGCCACCGGCGACGTGAAATGGGTGCAGGAAGACCTCGGCAAAGGCTCGTTGATGCTGGCCGACGGCAAGCTTATCATTCAATCGGAAAATGGCGACCTCGTGATTGCCAGCGCCGCACCGGACGCTTTCAAGGAACTGGCGCGCGCCAAGGTGCTCGATCAACGCTGCTGGGTTGTCCCCGTACTCGCCAACGGCCATATTTACTGCAAGAACAACGTCGGCGATCTGGTTGCCTTGGACGTCAGCGGCAAGTAAGTTAGGCCGGGGTTATTCGTTTCGCAAAGCCGGGAGCAGCGAGCCGCGCAACGCCACCCATGTGGCGAGCAGGCACCAGCCGAATCCACCCAGCACCAGTCCGATCAGCGTCACCGCCAGCAGGCCGAACGGCAACGTCGCCCCTTCCGGCAAGACCGCCATGACCGCCGCACAGATCCCAATGAACAACCCGATCGCGATCAGCAGCCAGTGCTCGCTCAACACCAGCCATCGCAACGCGCGCCGTTCGAACCCAACCGCCTGCAACAACGCCAGTTCACCGCAGCGCTCAAGCACATTCCGCAACACCACAATGCCCAGCCCGGCACTGCCAAGCAGCAACCCAAGCCCGCCAAGCGCTTGAAAAATGCCAAGGTACGTGTTCTCCACTGCCTGGAATTCCGCCAGCCGACGCCACGCCGGCTCAACTTCCAATCCGCGATTTTGCAAGCCGCGCGACAACTCTTCCGCCGCCGCCCCGGCCCTGTCCCGCGGTGCGTCGATCAAAAATATCCGGAAGCCGCTCGTTGACGGAAATTTTTCGACAAAATTCTTTTCTGCCATCACCAGGCCGCCTTGCAGGATCGAACCCGGCAGCACAGCAACAATCCGGGTCATAAAATTCCGTCCATGCTCATCCACGGCAGGTACGCTGTCGCCAAGTTCCCTGCCCAGTGCCCATGTCACTGTTTGTTCGTCGCCAATCACAGGCACCGCCCCGTCATCCATGTGCTTGTTCAACAAGGACCACTGGCCGCCAAACGCATTGCGCCGCTCGAACTCCGGCGTTGCCACGCCGAGCAATCGCGGTTGCTGCGCCCGGTTCAGGTTCAGGCAGCTTGCCTCATCCCCGTCGCGCACCCGCAACGCCACAATCTTCACGTCCTTCAAAACCTGCTCTGAAAGCCTGAACAATTCACGTCCGGCCGCACTGTTCAAATCGTCATACACCGGAAGTGCCGATTGCGCGTACAAAGCAAACCCGCCTGTGCCCGGCGCATCAGGCCGCGCGTCCTCGTGAAACGCATTCACCGCCACCAGCAAAAACACGCCGGCGGCAAGCACACTGATCGTCGTCAGGCTTCTCCCGCGCCGTCGCGTGGCGTTGCGCCTGCCGAGTTGTTGGAGTCCGATATCGCGGCCCGGTGTTTGTTTCGCCAGCCGCATCAGCCACCACTGGCTGAATCCAATCCCGGCCATCAACAAACACGCGCCCGCCCCGAAGAACGCCTCCGCATTCCGCAGCGGCAACAGCGCAAGCGCTCCGATACCAGCCACGCCTCCCAGCCACAAGCCCCAGCGGCGTGACCGTGTCGATGACAGTACGCCGCCGCCCGCCAGCAACTCCACCGGTGAACGCCGCATCTGCCGGCGTTGCACAAGCACCATCGCCAGAAATGCCGCCACCAAGCTCGTGCCCGCGCCAGTAAACAGCGTCGCCGGTCCTGCATGATAGTGAAACTGTGCCGCTCCCACCGCGCCGCGCCACACAGTCGCGAGGCCGTATAAAGTCAATTTGGTATAGACGATTCCGCCAATAACGCCAAGCACCGTGCCTATCACTGCGATGGCAAACCCTTCACCCAGTACAAGCATTCGGACGCGGCCCGGCGCAAACCCAATGGCGCGAAGCAATCCAATTTCCACCGTACGCTGTTCAAGATTGAAGACAAACAGCATCGCTGTCAGCAGAAGCGCCGCCACGATCAGGAACAGGCTGAATCCGATGAAGAGCTGGCCAAAATCCATCGAATCCCGGCTTGCGGCCAATGCCTGCTGGCGCACCGGCGTGAAAAAAAGGCCAAGAGCTGCAGGATCCAGTTTGGTCCGGAGTTCACCAGCGATATTTGTACCGGCTGGAAACCGGAACGCCGTCAAATTTCCAAAACGGTTCGCCCACAATTTCTGGCCCGCGGCCAGGGTCACAAAGGCTTTCGGAGTACCCCGGTAACTTTTCCAATATGCTTCGTCTTTCGGCCGGATGCGCTTGGTATCGATCGGGATGCCGGGTTCCCAATCACGACAGTTATTTGCGTCCGATAATCCGGGAAATTCCGGCATCCACGAATTGTCCTTCACCAGCGGCGTGATCGCACACACACGGAACTTCGCCGTCTGCTCCGCCAACTCGCGGCGTTCACCGATGACGTAGTAACGCAACGTCAACACATCTCCGATTTTTGCTCCAAGATCGTCTGCCAGCCACGAATTGATCGTGATTTCGTTATCTTTCCGGCCGGCGCCAACCGCTGTGATGAAGGAATACGGCGTCGTCTTCCCGCCGAGACTGATCTCATTCACGAAATACGTCAGCACACCGGCGCCATTTGCGGGGATTGCACGGGTCGCGGCCGGATCGAGAAAAACCCGATCGGTCCGCAATTCCAAAGGGTTGTCGCGAACCTCCAGCCCCGCGTCAGCCAAAGTCCAGACTTTGTGCAGCGCGGCGTTGGCGTCCACCGGCGAATCGGTAAGCAAGGTATTCGCCTGGCCCGCGTGTTTAAGCTGCTCTTGCAAGGTCGCCAGCGGCACAAATACAGTGTAAGGCGGCACCTGGCTCGCCTGGAGGCTGAACCGGCCAAACCCATTGTCGCCCGCAATCGCTCCCACACGAATCCGTAGCGCGACCGAGACATCGCTGCGCCCCGACAACGGCGCATCGCGCGAGACGAGAGCCGGTTGTTCAACACGCACCACGATGGTATCGCCAATATGTACGCCGAGTTGTTCCGCCAGCCGCGCATTGACGGCGACATCCTGATTCGGAGTTCCTCCGAGCTGCCAAAACCGCTCATCAACACCGAGTACCTGCACATCGTTGGCGCGAGCCCGGCCGTCCGGCAATGTTGCCGAACCGCGAACCAGCAAGACCGGCGCGACGGATGATTTAATTTCCGACGCGAGATCATCCGCCAGTTGCACGCGAAAGAAATGTTCGGGAAGGGTCAGCGCCTGTGTTACATGACCGAGCCGGGCCGGCACGAGTTGATCCAGCGTAAATCGCACCGAATCGCCTACTACGAGCGCGCCGGTAAGAATCGCACATGTGATCGTCACCCCTGCGAGAACGCCGAGATGTGTCCGCCAATAGAAGCGCAGGCTGCGGCGGATGAGAGTGCAAAGGGTCATGGGGTTTTATCCGCAGATTTCGCAGATGACGCAGATTGGGATCGAATAAGGCGGCGGAATTCGAGCGAAGCGGAGCCGAAGTTAAGGAGCAGACCGACTGGCATTCCGGTGGCCTTAAGATAGTTGATGACCTGAGCTTCTTCAACGCCGCTGAATTTGGCCAAGGCTTTCAGTTCCAACACCAATGCCTCCTGATAAACCGCCTCCAAAAATCCGCACCCCAACTCCTGATGCACTTCGATTGCCGCGCCAATGATGGCGTAAGTCCGAGGGTCTCGCTTATCTGTTTCCATAAATCTGTGTAATCTGCAAATCTGCGGATCAAACCACCCATCGCCCGTCGCGCAGTTCCATCGTACGCGGCAGGCTCCCGGCCAGTTCAAGCGAGTGCGTGACGAGCACGAGAGCGACACCTTCCTCCTTGTTCAGTTCAAGCAACAACTGCCCGAGGTTTACGGCGGCTGCGTGATCAAGCGAACCGGTCGGTTCGTCGGCCAGCAACAGTTTTGGCTGGTTGATCAAGGCGCGCACGACAGCAACACGCTGGCATTCGCCGCCGGAAAGTTGCCCTGGGCGATGGTTGAGCCGTTGTCTAAGGCCGACCCGCTCCAACAACCGCTCTGCGCGGGTGTAGTCGGCATCAGTGGTCCGTCCGGTCAAGGTTGGGATCAGCACGTTTTCCAACACGGTGCATTGCGGGAGCAGGTGGTGGAGTTGAAAGATGAAACCAATCTCCCGGTTGCGGATCGCGGCCAGTTCCCTTTCGGTCAGGCCACCGAGGTCACGCCCATTGAGACGCACGGTGCCGGTGCTGGGAAGGTCAAGCGCGCCCATGATATTGAGCAAGGTGCTCTTGCCCGAGCCGCTTGGGCCGATAATCGCCACCGGCTCACCGGCAGCGAGTTTGAAATCGACATCGCGAAGTACTTCCACCTCGGCGCCGCCGTCGGGTGCGGCGTATGTTTTTGAGACATGAGCAAATTCAAGTAGCATGAGACACCTTGAGGAGCAGAGTTTCCATTTTTTGCGTCATCGCATCAATGCTGAAATCAGTGTGAACGGCCAGTCGTCCGGCTTCGCCCATTCGGCGTGCCGCGGCAGGATCTCTCAAAATTTGGCGCAGTGCTGCAGCCAATGCAGCGGGATCATCGGGATCGCAAAGAAGCCCACCACCGGTTTTTCCCACGAGTTCCGGAAACGCGCCATGACGCGGCTGAACCACGGGTACGCCCGAAGCCCACGCTTCGAGGACATAAAGCCCCAACGCTTCGCCGTAGGTTGTCGGCACGGAAAGCACACTCAGGCCGCGCAGGAATTCGCGTTTCGCCTGAATGTCGAGATTGGGGAGAAACTCAACTTCGTGAGGCAGCCGTCGCTGGAGCGAACGGACAAAGCGTTCGTCCTGACTTGTCTTGGCGCCGGCTATACGGAGCCGTACGCCCGGCATCTCAAGCTGAAGGAAAGCGTCCGCCAGCGTTCCAAGGCCTTTGCCCTGGTGCATGCGGGCGAGAAAACCAATCACTGGCGCTCCCAGGTGTGTCGCGACCGGCGAAAACTCCTCCACGGCAATACCCGGATGAACCACAGTCACGCGTTCCGGTTTGAGTCCGAGTCGGCGACTCATCAATTCTCCGTAGTAATGGCTGACCGGGACAAAATGATCAATGTCGGCGCAACGCTGCGCGAGCAGATTCCAGGATGTTTTCCTGTAGGGTTCGGGCAAGCCGTCCAGGAACGAGTCTTCACCTTGCAGGGTGCAAATGATCGGCACGCGAAACTCCTCTTTGAGGCGGCGCGCAAGGCCGCTGAGCAGCGAGTTGGACAGGCTGATGACGTCGGGGCGCGGCTGGGTGCGCAGCCACGCAATGAGTCGTTCGACTTCGCCGGCCTGACGGCTTTCGGCGCCTTGAAGCATTGACACGGCGGATTCGCCGAGGTCCTTGGCTGAGGTCATCCCGGCAAGGCCGGAGACGAGACGGAGCAGCGCGGGCGAACTGAGCATGCGGTTGAGCCAGTCAGGCATGTGGCGGAATGCGGGATATTTCTGTTCAAGAAACACACTGATACCGCTGAGGAAAATCGGTGTGCCTGAAGTCTCGGATGGCTCATCAGTCATGTGCGGCAGGTAAAGAGGAACCATCAGAACCTCGTGGCCGCGCACCCGCAATGCGCGCACCAGTGAATTGTCATGCAGACAACTGCCGCAGTAATAATTGCCGGTACCCGGTGTTAGCTGGAGGATGCGCATGGTTCAATGATCCTTCTTTGGACCAAACGCATAAACGTTTCCGTCCTCGGAGCCGATCACAATGAGACCGTCCGCAACGGCGGGGGAGGCTGTGATGTCTTTTCCGATTTCATAGGACCATACCTGCTTGCCGGTGGCAAGATCGACGAGATAGAGCCGTCCGTCGCCGGAGCCGATCACCACGCGTCCGCCACAAACAACCGGTGAACCGTCCACCTTGCCTTGCGTCGGGAAAGCCCAGATCCGTTTTCCGCTTCCACGTTCCAGACAGTAAAGTTTGCCATCCTTCCCGCCGATAACAACGCGCGTTTCCGTCAGCGCTGGTGTTGAAAAAAACGGCTGGCTGCTGTCCTTGAAAATCCAAATGATCTTGCCTTCAGTGAGGTCCGCGCAAACGACTTGATTGCCGTAATGTCCCGCGTACGCAAAGCGGCCTTTTACCGCACACGATCCTGCAATATAAGCCCCTGCCTCTACTTCTTTGAGCAGCTTGCCATCTGCCAGTGCAAGCGCATGAATCTCACCGTCGCATCCGCCAAATACCACGCGCCCGTCAGCAACCGCCGGGGCGCCGTTGATGAAATTTCCAGTCTCGTAAGTCCAGATCATTTTGCCGGTGTTGGCAGCCACGCAGTGGATCTTGTTGTCATAACTGCCAACGAGAATGCGGTCTCCTTCTGGGTTTGCGGCCCAATTTGGGGCGCCCGGGATCTTGTCGCCGCATGCATATTTCCATTTGAACGCGCCTGTTTCAGCGTCCAGCGCATAGAGTTTGCCATCGTCGGACCCGGTATAGACAGTGCCGCCATGCGCCAGAGGGGAAGATTCGACTCCGCCTCCGGTCTTGAAACTCCAGAGCCGTTTGCCCGTGGCGAGATCCAGCGCACAAACCGTTCCGTCGTCCGACCCGACAAACACTTTTTTGCCCTCGATGGCGGCTGAAGATTTGACCGGGCCACCCATCTTGAAGGTCCAACACAGTTCGGGCAGTTCATGCAAGTTTCCCTGTGCCACGCCAGCCAGATCTTGCGAACCTCTGAACATCGGCCACGATGCGGTTGCAGGTGCGGCAGCCAAAGGGGCATGCGTGAGGAACATTGCCGCATACGCGGAGAACAACCACCTGACTAAGCAACGTAAATTCATTTTGCAGAACCGGCGAAACAGGCGACCTTGCCATTTTTATTCTGCATGATCTTGGATTTACAGGACATGGCTCCCAAAAGTATGGGTAACCTTGACAAATAATGACAAGAAAAACAAAAGCACCCGTTGGCTGTCCCAATTCACCAAACGTTACCCAGGACCATGGGTGCTGATTCATACCGAATAATACCCGAGTCGCCGCGAAACCTTGGCCCGTGAACGGGCTTTGAAATCAGGCCGGGGTCGGGCTTGGATTCATACGGAAATTCTGGGTAAGAAATAGGATTGCCAGCACTGCGGACTTTTGTTCTTATCTTTACTCCATCTGATCCGGAGTAGCTCAGTGGTAGAGCGGTCGGCTGTTAACCGATTGGTCGTAGGTTCGAGCCCTACCTCCGGAGCCACTTTGCAAGTATTTCTCCTGCAAGCACTTCCTCCGGAGCACATGGCGAAACTGGCCCGTTTGCCAGCAAAATTGCCAGTAGGATTGCCCTGTTTGCCAGTGCTGGAGCCTAATCCATCACTCCTACGGGCGGGCTCTTTGCCTTCTGGCTAACGCCGGGAGGGGAGGCTTGGCTACCTTGGTTCCTGTCACCAGAGGAACCATGAGAGACCGTTACAGATTCTACCGCAGAAGCAACGGGATTTACTACGCAGAGGACTGCATCACAGGACAGCAGGAGAGTTTTAAAACCCGCAGTAAAAGCAGCGCCCTGCGTCTTATAGCGGCTCGCAATCAATCCGCTTCACAACCCGCCCTCAACATGGCGATGGCCAAAACCTACCTGCAAGGCAAGAGCCCTGAGTTTTTGACCCGCACTTGGGCTTTCGTCATTCAAGAAATCGCACACAACTATTGCGGCCCCACCTTGGAGCGCTGGCTGCGTGTCACCCGCAGCAAGCCCTTTGATGTCATCCGCAATTTACCCTTGGTCGATACGGACAGCTCGCATTTTATCCAAGTCTTGCGCCATCCCCGCGCTGGCACTTCTACAAATCTTTGGCTGCGACGCCTGCATAATTTTACAATGGATATGGGCTGGCTGCTCATGCCCGTTTTGCCAAAAGCCGGCTGGCCCAAGATCAAGCACAAGACGCGCTACGCCATCACCGCAGCGGAGCACCAAATGATTATTGATTCCGAACAAAACCAAGAGCGGAAATTGTTTTACGAACTGCTTTGGGAAACCGGCGGCTCGCAATCGGACATTGCCTGCTTGTCGTGGGCCAATGTCGATTCAGAGCAGGGAATAATTTTCTACCACCGCAAGAAGCTGGAAAGCCGGGGTGGGGAAGCCGCACGGATACGCATAGGCTCGCATCTGACTGCGATTTTGGAGCAGCTACCCCAAGCAGGGCTGTTCTTTCCACGGATAGCAAGGGAAGAGTCCAAGCACCGCTCTGCGGAGTTTAAACGCCGTTGCTGCATACTTGGAATCAAGGGCCGCAGCCTGCACAGCTACCGCTACGCATGGGCTGAAAGGGCTTACAGTGCGGGAATGCCGGAACGAGAAGCGATGGCGCACCTAGGCCACAAAAGCTCCGCGATTCACCGCGCTTATGCCCGTAAAGCGGATAACGTCACTATGCCGCTGGAATTTTACGAAGATCAAAAATCCAAGAAGGTGATTGATTTTAGCATCTTGGCAAGAAATAAGGCCGCTTAATTATTTTAATAAAAATAGTTATATCTAATCGCTAGATAGCCGATGCGCTTGGAGGTTGCAGCTTTTGTGCTGGTGCAGCCGAGGTTTTCCCTGTCCTGATTGAATCGTTGAGATGAGGAAGAATGTAGAGCGTCTTAATCATCGTTTCGGCTATGTCGATGGCTGCAATAAGTTCGCGGGGATGCGCCGCTTCAATTTCGTGCGCAGCAATGTTTCCGAGAAATCTGTGTGTATGGAGCATGTCCGATTGCATTTTGGACAGCACACCCATCGATGCCATTGCGTTAATTTTTTCTTGAAGACCAGTGCCCTTAGCATTGTGATTATTGCACATTGCTTCGATAAGCGCGCGCAAGCCTACACCCGCAAGAATAGGCATTCCGTTGTTTAGTGCCTGTAGAACTTCGCCGTATATGCGATTAATTTTCGTAGGCAAATGCTCGTAGCTATGCAATATAGGCTCTCTACCTGTTGTGCGCAGCGGAAAGAGTTCTTCACTCACGTTTGCCTTTCCTGTGTGAGGATCAAAATCATCTTCACTCCAAGATTCAATTCGAAAGGAAATAGTATCGCAACCACTGCAACGAATTATCTCGTAAGCTCTGCCCCATTGAAAATCCTCCATCTGGTTTTGCCCTACACCGAACTTGGCCACGACTTCGTGGTTCGTTTCGTGCTTGCAGTGTGGGCAAATGACTTTCATAGGCTACATTTGGAATAATTTCCTAAACAGACTTTTACGCCAAATACCCTTGCATGTGAATGAACTTCTTTTGCGACATTACGAATTTCTAGGCAAGCATCAAAACGATCCTGAAAATCATAGGCAATGGCTTCTAAGGAAGAATTTCTGTATTTTGCGATATGTGACATCATATCATGCGCAAGCGAAAGCAACGCGGTTAAGAATGGAGCGTTTGCCAGAGAAGCTTGGCTAAAAATTTAAGCCCATCCACCAAAGGATCTTTCAAAAACCCGCCAGTTATGGCCGTAACAAACAAAGAAAATAAAAATTTCTTGGTGGATAGCTGAAAGCCCTTGCGTCGCGCCCAATCAAGATTCTTGTTCAAATAAAAATCTACATTGAACGTTACGCAATCCGCATAGACCGGTTCCCACAGATCAAAGGCTTCCGCTTGTTTATAAAGGTCAAATTTGTGTAAACCCTCAAAGCGCCTAGCCTCAGTCGCGCCCTTTTTAATTCGGTCTATCAATTTCCGCATTTGGCGATCAAACTCTCCATTGTCAATTAGACTCGTATCCAGTTTCCTAATCTCATTGTATTGATCGATAGTCTCTCTGACTTTCAATTTGAAAATATCTAGGCAGGCTCGCTTCAGGTGAGAATATGCCTTCTGAACTACCGCTTTTTCAGACTCACGGAAATCAGAAACATGTTGCCTAGACAGGTGATCTAGCGCCGCATGAATTTCAAATAGCACTTCCACTGGAAGCTCATTTTGAACTTGTACAGCGGCGTACAAGGGCTTGACCCTGCTATGATAAAAGACAAAAAGCTGCCCTACTTTTGTCGGCCCTTTACTCATAAGTGCTGGCTCTAGAATTTAGAGCTTGTGAAGAGCGTCGTCAATTTGACGGTTGACCTGATTGCCACTAACCAAGCGGCCTCTAAGGATATTGCCGCGGCCAACAAACGGGAAGCGACTCACAATATGCAGAATATGTCCCGATTTTTCTTCAATTGCCTGCCGTTGTTCCCACACAGTACGCATACGGATCTCACGGGCAGACGTACCAGTTAGTTTTTCTACGGCCTGCTCAAATGCGCACGACTGAGCACCTTTCCCCTTATTGTAGGTGGTCATAAGCGATTAATTACTAAACCATCTAAGCTAAAAGGCAACAGGCAATCAAGTCCCTTTTTACTTGTTTTTGGTTAAAAAATGGGGGGGGTACTCTGTAAGCCATCTTTTACTCCATTTGATTCTTCTTTTTCCAGTTTAAAGTAATCACCTTTGTTGCCTTTGAAAGCCATTTTTCGTCTTGAGAAAGCTGCAAAACGATGGCACTTGAAAACCACTTTGGGGCATTCGGGGCCGGACTTCCAAGCGGGGTAATCAGCTTTGATTTAACCAGAACCGGAATATCGTGCTTTTGAAAGCCCAACAAATCCGCAACCTGCTCCATCTCCAAGCGGGCCGGGAGCCGTTGCACATTCAATAATTCAACTTTATTCAAGGTAACCATACAATTTCCCTATTTTGCATCTTTAACCGTTCTACGTGCCATTTTAGCATGAAATCCGCGCTAATCTGAACGTTTAACCGCTTATCACTTCGTTTACCGTATCCTGTCATAATCCCTGTTTGCGTCCCGTATTTGGTTACGTTTTTCGCAACCGCACCCAGTTCATCAACAGTTTTACGTCCCATTTTAGCGCTAAAATGGTTGCGGTTTCGGCCCATATTCAGCTCTACAACCGCTCTACACGCTGTTTTAGCTACGCTTTTCGTAACCATTTTCATTATTGATTACGGTTTACGCGCCGTTTTGGTTGCGCTTTTCGTAATTATGTCCGGTTTTTGATTTAATTGATCGATTTGATTATCAAGGCCTTGAATTTCCCTTTGAATTAATTCCTTGGCCTCATCCAAGGCTTTGTTCTCTGTAAACAGACCAAGAATACCCCTGCTGTTTTCAACTTCCTGAAGTCGCTTTTTCAATTCAAGAAGTTGAATTGTCAGGGCTGACACTTTCAAAGCACTTGAAATGTCGCTTTGAATGTCCTTAATCAAGATTTCAAGTTTTGAAATTCCTGATTTGCGCCGGACAAATGTCTGAACCCCGCACGCATCACAGATGAAATAGGGCTTTGCCCGCTTATCCATGCGGATTTCAACCAGATCATTGCACAGAAAACAGGGAATTTCCCGACGCGCTGCGGTTGCGCCAGCTTCCAACGTTACGTTGTCCTGTTCGTTCTTCATGGTGTAACCCCCTCAAAAATTGTGAAGCTCTCCAAAATCCCGTCGTCCGCCCTAATCACTTGTTGCTCGTTTAATTTGAAGAACCGCGCAAGGGCTGGAATCGGAATCTTAATCACCGTCCAAGCGCTGTTTTTGACTTTTTCAAACAGCTTGATGTCTCGGGAGGTCGTATAGCGACGGTACTTGCCTCCGTTGTGAGCCAGCAAAAGCTCTTTCGTCAAATACTTGGAGACATAAGCGGAAATCCGGTGAATGTCGGCCTGTTTGATAAAAACGATGCGCCCACCCCCTACGGCGTCCCATGCCGCAGAAAGCCAGGCCTGTGACACGTATTGACCGATTAAGATGTGTAAATGTGCGTAGCCTGATTGTTGCAGCTCGATAACCGCAATAAAAGTTACGGATTTTCCCAAGCGGCGTTGGAGAGACACACGGAATTTTCGCCAGACTTCACGGATATACGGGATTGATTCAGCCGCTTTGCAGTTGCGCGGATCGAGTGTCAGAGTCAAAAAGCGTCGCAAATCCTGTTTGGTTGCTTGCTGGATAATTCCATGTCGCACCCGTGTTGCCTTTTTCGGGCCGCAACGGGAACAAGTCCAGCCTTTGCACCCTAGCCTAACGTACTTTGTTGTGCCGTTTTCCAACACCCCACGCATTGACCATTTGCCGCACGAGCATTTCAACCCTTTGTTGCAATTACGCTTTAAGGAGTCAAGTGAAGGAGCCCTGACGGGCTCGCAGACCATGCTTTGCACGCCCCGCTGGTGCCGTGAAAGGTCTTTTGAAAAGGGCTCCAGCAGGCTGGAGGCCGAAACCTCCAACCCACCGGAAACCCCGGCCACCTGCATACTGCTGTGTGCCCTTTCCATACGTCAGGCCTTTTGAGGACGTGATGGAATCGGATCGGAGGAAACCAACGCAATGCGCCGGTAATTCTCCAAAATTGAATCGGAAATGATCCGCTTGGTTCTGGGAGAGACTTCGACAATTGGAATATTTTTCCACTCGCCGTCTTTTTGGTAAGTCTCCTGAGGAAACCCCACCCACGGCTTGCCCGCGTCTTTCTCGATGACTCGAAAGCCCTTGAGGGTGATTTCCCCGATTTCCGAAGGTGGCCTGACCCCCGATTCGGGACAGATCAAAAATATAGTTTGATCCCTTGGTTGATGTTGTTGTTCATGCTGTCAGACGCAGCGGAGGGCGTAGCCCGAAGCGGAGTCTGACAGCGGGCCGCATACTCCTGCGGGGTTTGGTACC
>JAQTNW010000013.1 GCA_028713655.1 Candidatus Methylacidiphilales bacterium
TCTATGAACAGGGCCGGGAGAGCCTGGTGCAGTGGCGCAGCCGGATGGCGGGATTTATTTTTCAATCGTATCATCTCATGCCTGAGCTCAACATTCTGGAGAACGTGCTGTTGCCGGCCTGGTTTTTAGGAATGGACCAGCGGGGGCGGGCCGAGGAATTGATCGAACTGGTGGGGTTGAAGGAGCGGCTCCTGCACCGTCCGGGCGAGCTTTCGGGCGGGGAACAGCAGCGGGTGGCGATTGCGCGCGCTCTGATCAATGATCCGGCCCTCATCCTGGCGGATGAACCGACGGGCAATCTGGATGCGGAGAACAGCGCCTCCGTTCTGAATTTGCTGCTTGATTTGGCGGCCAAAAAACAGAAGGCTCTTATTCTTGTGACCCACGATGAATCGATTGCGGACCGCATGGCGACGCGCTATCGTCTTACGGAGGGCAAATTGGAATTATTAAGATGAAAATCTATATCGACGGCAAATTTTACGGCAAGGAAGACGCCAAGATTTCGGTGTTTGACCACGGGCTGCTCTACGGAGACGGTATTTTTGAGGGCATCCGCGCCTACAACGGGCGTGTCTTCATGCTCGAGGAGCATATCGACAGGCTTTACGACTCGGCCAAGGCGATTTTGCTGGAGATCCCCATCTCGAAAAAGGAGATGACGGAGGCGCTGCTGGAGACCTGCCGCCAGAACAACCTCAAGGAGTGTTATATCCGCCTTGTGGTAACGCGAGGCACGGGGAACCTTGGCTTGTCGCCAGACCGTTGTGAGCGTCCGACGATCTTCATCATTGCGGCCTCTCTGGAATTGTACCCCGAGAATTTTTACAAGGAAGGGCTTGCGGTCGTGACCGCCTCGACCCAGCGCACCAGCCCGGCTGCGTTGAACCCGGCCGTGAAGTCGCTGAACTATCTGAACAATGTCATGGCAAAGCTCGAAGGCAAACTGGCCGGCGTGCATGAGGTGATCATGCTCAATTCCGAAGGCCTGGTTGCAGAGTGCTCGGGCGACAATATTTTTGCCATCAAGAATGGACGCATGACAACCCCGCCGATTTACATGGGAGCGCTGGGCGGCATCACGCGCATGGCGCTGTTCAAGCTGGCGAAGGAATTGGGCGTTGAATTGCATGAAGTTCCCATGACGCGCTACGACCTGTTCGTGGCGGACGAAATTTTCCTGACAGGAACCGGCGCGGAGGTCATTCCCGTGGTGAAGGTGGATGGCCGCACGATCGGCGAGGGGAGTGTGGGCGCCTGGACCCGGAAATTTATGGGCGCCTACCACGATTTGACCCGGCGCTCGGGTACGCCTATATTCCCCTAGCCTGCATGTCTCAGTTTTTTGAGAAACTGCGGTTGGCATTTCTTGTCCGCGGTAACAAGGAAGGCCCCGGGAACATGCAGGCTATGGCAAAACCGCCTCAAAATACGGAGTTTATGGTTCAAAAGGAAATTCCTGTTCAGGCGGTTTTGCTTTTAACCCGGATACTGGATTGCCTTCCTGCTGCCCGGCCTTTCGGCATGGATACTCTGTGGGGCTTTTCAGAAGCGGGTGAGGTATCCGGGTTAGGCGGGTAAGTCTCATGATTTGCGAAAAATGCCAGACGAGGGAAGCCACTGTTTTTCTGACCCAGTTCATTGATGGGCAGATGCATAAGGTGGATCTATGCGAAAAATGCGCCAAGGAAATGGGCGTGACGCATTCAGCGGGCTTTTCACTGGCTGATCTGCTGCTCAAAGACAGTGCCGGGAAAGCCGATGAGCCGGGAGACCTTACCGCCTGTCCGAGTTGCGGGTTTACCCAGCAGCAACTCGTGAAAACCGGACGCCTCGGCTGCCCGGTCTGTTATGAGACATTCGAGAATGTGGTGCAAAACGCCCTCCGTGACATGCAACGCAGCACCCGGCATACGGGCAAGGTGCCGCAGCGCCTTGTGGCGGAAATGAACCTGGTCCGGCAGCGCGGCCTGCTGGAAAAAGCGCTGGGCGAGGCGATTCGTTCCGAGCGCTATGAGGAAGCCTCCAAACTCCGGGACGAACTGAAAGCGCTTGCAAGAAGTTAAATAAATCAACTTTAAAAGTTGATTTATTCATATGGACATTCAAATCTTAAAACCGGCTAGAAAAGGCATTGGACTACGTGATTCGTCTGCCCGCTTCTCTCTGCTGCCGACTTTCCTTCTAGCTTATCTGCTTTATTCTGGCGTTATGACTGTCCACGCAGACGGGGTGGACGATCTGATTGCCAGGCGAATGTGTGAACGGAAAATTACCGGCTTGTCGCTCGCGGTCATCGAGGATGGAAAGATTTCCAAAGTGCAATGTTATGGCTTTACGGATCAGAGCGGTAAGAGCACGGTGACACCTGCGACGCTCTTTCAAGCAGGTTCAATCAGCAAGCCTGTAGCTGCCACTGCGGCGCTCCATTTGGTTGAGCAGGGGCGCTTGTCCTTGGATGCAGATGTCAACACACAGTTATGCACCTGGAAAGTTCCGGAGAATGGTTTCACGAAAGAGAAGCCTGTGACCTTGAGGTGCATTCTTAGCCACAGCGCCGGGCTGACTGTTCACGGTTTCCCTGGTTATGCTGTCGATAGCATCGTCCCGAGCCTTGTGCAGGTCCTTGATGGTGCAAAGCCCGCAAATTCACCCGCAATTCGTGTGGATATTGTTCCCGGCAGCAAAGAACGATATTCGGGTGGCGGCTACACCGTGATGCAGCAGATGATGATCGATGTCACGCGGCAACCGTTTCCGAAATTCATGCACGACACTGTGCTGAAACAGTTCGGAATGACGAACAGCACTTACGAGCAACCGTTGTCACAGGAGTTGGCATCGAAGACCGCGACTGGCTATTACGACAATGGCAAAGCGGTGCAGGGTCGCTGGCACATCTATCCGGAGATGGCTGCGGCCGGCCTGTGGACGACCGCTGCCGATCTGGCGCGTTTTGTGATCGGTATTCAAAAAGCCGCGACAGGGGAATCCAATCCCGTCATTTCCAAAGACATGGCCCGACAGATGTTGACGAGACAAAAAGATAATGCGGGTCTCGGTGTATTTCTTCGCGGTGAAGGAAAGGGCCTGCTATTTTTTCACAGCGGTCGAGACGAAGGTTTCGATGCTGCAATAGAGGCGTTTGCCAATACGGGGCAAGGCGCGGTGATCATGATTAATGCGAACGATGACTCGGGAGTATGCAATGAAATCATCGAGGCTATTGCCAAGGAGTATCATTGGCAGAGATAAGCGGGCTCAACCCCCAGCTCTGTGAGGCTTAAAATAAGCGGCATCTGCGTGATTCTGCCGTCCCTGATATAGTGCGCCGTGATTTTCGCGGTTGAAAATGCATCCTTTGCGTTCCTTTGCGGACTTCTTGTAACAAGGTATTTGGACCTTACGCCTTTGCTTCACTGAACTGCAGGTTGTGCAGTTCGCTGTAAAGCCCCTTGCGCGCGATCAACTCATCATGCCTGCCCTGCTCGATGATCTTTCCCGACTTCATGACCAGGATGCGGTCGGCGTTGACAACCGTGGAAAGCCGGTGCGCGATCACGATGGAAGTGCGGTTTTTCATCAGGCGTTCCAACGCTTCCTGGATCAGCCGCTCCGATTGCGTGTCCAGCGCTGAAGTGGCTTCGTCGAGGATTAAAATTTTCGGATCCTTGAGTATGACCCGCGCGATGGCGATGCGCTGGCGTTGCCCGCCCGAAAGCTGCACGCCGCGCTCGCCGATTTCGCTGTCATATCCCCGTTGCAGATTTCGGATGAACTCGTGCGCGTTGGCCGCCTCGGCGGCGCGAAGCATGTCTTCATTGGACGCATCCGGACGCCCGTACTTGATGTTGTCGGCAATGGAGCCTCCGAACAAAATATTGTCCTGCATGACGATCCCGATCTGACGCCTGAGCGATTGAACGTTGAACTCCTGGATGTTTCTTCCGTCCACGAGGATGCGGCCTGAGCTGGGTTCGTAAAAGCGCGCCAGCAGGGTAATCACCGTGCTTTTGCCGGCGCCGCTGGGGCCCACCAACGCCACCATTTCCCCGGGATCCACCTTGAAATCGACTTCGTGCAAGGTCGCCTGTCCGGTCCGGTAGGCAAACGAGACATTTTCAAACCGGACAAATCCTGTCAACGTCGGCAGCGTCGGCAGGGTGTCGTTTTCTGGAACGTGTGGCTGCGTGTCGAGCACGGCGAAGATTTTTTCCAAGGCTGTGACGGCGCGCTGGATCATGGCATTGGCATCGACCGTCCGGGTGATGGGGGCATAGAGCATGCCGAGGTAAAAATTAAAAGCGGCCAGTTGGCCGATGGTGAAACCGTTTTCCTTCGTGAGAATCAGCCAGGCGCCATAACCCAGAACCAGGAGCGAGCCGACGCCGCTGATCACCTCGGCGCCGACGCTTAACAAGGTATTCCGCCAAACCAGGCGGTTGAAGTTGCTGTAATCGCTTTCAATCCCGCCGCGAAAAGTCTCGGTTTCAATTTCCTCCGCTGTGAACGCCTTGATCAGCCGCGTGCTGGAAATCCGTTCATGGAGGAAGCCGATTACCCGGTCCCAGTTTCTGCGGTGCATCCGGCTTTCGACGCGCAGGCGCCGACGATGCCAAAGGTAATTGAATAAAAAGAAGGGTAGTACGGTATAGGTCATGAGGGCCAGCTTCCAATTTGCATACAGAAGCACGACTAAAACCCCCAGAACGGTCACCAGATCCCCGATCAAATTGATGGAAGCGCCCGCGACGAGATTGTAAACGGCGCCGGTGTCTTCGCTGATGCGGGAAACGATCCTGCCGGTTTGGCGGCCTTCATAAAACTTGAGCGAAAGCTTCTGGAGGTGCGCAAAAATGCCGACCCGCATGTCGCAGACCACCCGCATGGCGCTGCTTTGGAGAAGGTAGTTGCGGGCGAGTAGAATTCCAGCGCGCAGCAGAACGACAAAAAGAAAGAGCCCCAAAAACCAGAGCGAGTGGCGCCAGGCGCCGCCTGTGGCGGCGGCATCAATGATTTTGCCGATCAACCAGGGTTTGGCCAATTCCAAGGCGGATACCGCGAGGAGCAGGATTAATATAGCCGACAATTTTCCGGCGTAGGGCCGGAGGTAGGCATAAAAACGAACCAGAGTGCTCCAGGCATCACCGGTCGATCGGCGTTGACTCATGGGTGTGCGTATCTGAACAGAATATTTCCGAAACTCAATGGAAATCAGAAATGGGGGATGATTTCACGCCGGGCGCTTATCCCCACATCGGCTGTACACTCGTTATTTACGGCGCTTTGCCGGGGAGCTTTTCTTCTTGTCTGTCGGGGGATTGGCTTTTCTGAGGCCCGCATAGAATTTCTTGGCCGCAACCAGCGCTTTCGCCTTTCCGCCGTGTTTTCTGTCGGAAAAGAACTTGGAAAAGTGTTTTTTGCGGGCCGTCAGGCGGACATAGAATCCGTGGTTGTGTTTTTCGGGTTGATCAATGCGGCTGACACCGCGGATGCCCAGTTTGCGACGACGTTTCTTGGTCTTGCTCATGAGGTGTTATACTGCTCATTTCCGTTATTTGGTCAACGATAGACTTGCGTACTTGCTAACATGCACGAGCTGCGGAATTTTCAGGATTTTCCAGCCAGTTGGGCACTGGTGTGGCAGTTATGAACAGTGCGCTGCTGAGGGCATTGTTGGTACCGCTGCTCGCGAGACATGGCGGAAGGATGCTGGCGGATGATAGCATTCGCTGACGCGAACACGGACGAACTTCGTTCGAATCTTTGAGAGACTCGCGCTTTGCGCGGCACCGCTGACGCGGTGTGGAGAGGATTGTCCATCCAGGCTTCGCCGGATGTAGCGGAAGGATGCTGGCGGATGATAGCATTCGCTGACGCGAACACGGCCAAACTTCGTTCGAATCTTTGAGAGACTCGCGCTTCGCGCGGCACCGCTGACGCGGTGTGGAGAGGATTGTCCATCCAGGCTTCGCCGGATGTAGCGGAAGGATGCTGGCGGATGATAGCATTCGCTGACGCGAACACGGCCAAACTTCGTTCGAATCTTTGAGAGACTCGCGCTTCGCGCGGCACCGCTGACGCGGTGTGGAGAGGATTCGAACCTCCGGTAGGTTTTACCCTACAACGGTTTAGCAAACCGTCGCTTTAGACCACTCAGCCACCACACCTAAAAAGTTGAGAGGAGAACAATAACGCCAGCCCCGGCATGGCAACAACAAGAAAATTGAACCCACCACCCCTTATTTCCGACGCATCAAGGCCACGTAGCGCGCTTGATCGCCTGAGGCCAGGCGCAGGATCAATGTGGGCGCAGTTTCCGTGCGGCTTGTCAGGTCGTCATAGGCCTTGCGTGAAGGAACCGCTTCCCCGTTGATCTCCAAAATGAATTCCCCCGGATTGATGGGCGAGGAAGGCAAAAAGCGGGAGGAATCGACGGCTGTGATAATCAATCTGCCTTGCTGCGGGTTATCCGCGGATGCCTTGGGAATTTCCATGACGGTCAGCGCCTTCAACAGGCTTCCGCTTTCCACCTTTTGGGTCGATTGATGGTAATTGTTTATCCACTCTTCAACCAGATTGTTCAGGCTGCCGGGATGTTCGACCAGCACGGCTGAAAGCTTTATTTGGGCGCTTTTGCGCATCACTTCGACCGGCACCCGCGCCCCGATCGCCATGTGCGAGGCGAGCCGTCTCAGTTCGAGATGGCTGGAAACCGGGTTGTCGCCGAACCGGGTGATCAGATCCCCGGCTTGAATGCCTGCCTGTTGTGCCGGACTGTCCGGAAGTACGCCGGCAACCAGAACGCCTTGCCCCGCCTTTATGCCAAGGGCGGAGGCCAGCAGGGGAGTGAGTTCCTGTCCTGTGACGCCCAAATAAGCGCGGCGCAATATGGGATTCCGTTTGAGTTGTTCCGAGACTGGACGCAGGATTTCTGCGGGTAGAACCGCGCATTTGGTTGAATAAAATCCGCCAAGATGATCCGTTTCGGCCACCATCCCCACCACGCCCGATTCAAGGCTCAACACCGGCCAGCCCGGCTCCACATCCGCACGGTTGCGGTCGAGAAAATAATATTCACCGTAAAAGCAGCCCTGCGCTCCCGGTTCGGTTTGCAGGCCTGTGCCGACCAGGGCGCCGAGCACGCGCGGGCCCTCGCGCAGGTCCATTCCGACGGGGAAAACAGGCTGCCCGAAATTGAGCGTGCTGTCGTAAGCCCAGCGGACGGGGCGGGTTTGTTTGCATGGGATCCGGATCAGGGCGATGTCTGTGGAGGCATCGACCCCCTCCAGTTCGGCGGGATAAATGCCGCCGTCCGCGGTTTCGACTATCCATGTATTAGAACCAATCAAGGTTTGAAAGCTGGTCAAAATCCCGCCGTTCTCGTCGATGAAAAATCCGCCGCCGGTAAAGCCGGGCTCAATCCCGTAGGCGGCGAATTTATCCAGCAGGACGCGGTTTGGATCGGGGTCTTTGCCGCTTTGATCCGGATAGGCCTGGATCATGACAATGGATGGGAGAACCTCGGCCACCAGCGACTGGTAGCGCTGCGAGATCAGCCGCAGTGGATCATTCACACCGCCGAGCAGAAGAGGGTTGAGGCTGGGCTTGGGCGCCTCGCGCTCGGAGAGGAGGGTCCCGGGCTTGTGCTTTCTGCCGCTTAGGAGAACGCTTGAAGCCTTGAAATTCCCGGCCATATCCTCAAGGCCGGTGAGCCAGAAAAATCCGACTCCCGCGAGCAGCAGGAACACGCTTAAAAAAACCAGGCGCCTCATGGTTTACAGGTCTAGGCCATGCGCAGCCGGGCCGCAAGCGGATAGAAACGCAGGGGGAACTCGTTCTTAGTTTCACATTCTTGGTTCTTAGCCTGCATATTTCATGCTCATTTTAATGTTCAACCTGTTAGCGCTGTGCTATTATTGTGGAAAGACACATGCCTAGCCTATGCAGGCTCTTGCAAAACCGCCTCAAAATAAGGCAGTTCCAATTCAAAAACCAAAAGCAAAATGTCAATTCAGGCGGTTTTGCTTATAACCCGGATGTCGCCGCACCCCTGTTTCCGCCACACTTTTGAGCAGGACAGTTTGCAGGGGTTTACAGAAGCGGGTGAAACATCCGGGTTAGTGCTTCTCAAATTTCTTCGTGCCCTCCGGATTTATCATAGTTAGTATGATGATTTTATGCCCGAGAATGTGCGTATCCTGATTCATTCCGCCCAGAACCGCTTTCTGAATATGGCCATTGACGAGGCCCTGCTTCGGCTCTGTCGCCAACCTGTACTTCGTTTCTATCGCTGGTCGGAGCCCGACGCCATTTCGATCGGCTACTTCCAGCCCAGCTCGGATGTGCCTGCGCGGCGGCCCTTTGTGCGGCGCTATACGGGCGGGGGATTGGTCGATCACGCGGCCGATTTCACATATTCGGTGATTTTGCCGAAGCGGCATGCCCTTAGTCTCGCGGGTACGGCCAAAAGTTATGAAAGTATTCATGCCCCGCTTTCCGATGCGTTAAAGAAGGAAGGGTTTGATGTCCGGCTTGCCCCTTCCGCCGATCCGGTGGAAAGCAGCGCCTGCTTCCAAAAGGCCGTCCGCTTTGATGTGGTGGCCCGCGAGGGCAAGGTGGCGGGCGCGGCCCAGCGCCGCACGCGCGAAGGCTGCCTTCATCAAGGCAGCGTGCTGGTTTCCGGCTTTGATTTCAGGTCGCTGTGTTATTCCGTCGCCGAATATTTGATTCCCGTGTTAGGGCCGGGCGGTACCGAAAGCGCTTTGACGGAAGAGGAAACGGTCCGCGCAGCCACGCTCGAAACAGAGCGCTACGCCACCGAGCTTTGGAATCATTCCAAGAAATAATCCAGATAATCAGGAGCACAGAGCAATTTACCCGCCTACGCAGAAGGCCACGGGCGTAAGCCCGTGGTTGAATGCGAGGCAAGGGTATCCCGCCATAGTCCGCAGGGTTTTAGCCGCGAGAGAACGCAAGGAGCACAAATGGAGGGACGAGTGCCGCCGTTATCGGGGCTGCCTTGTCTTTTTTACCCGTGGTTAGCTTAACAAAGCAGACTGTTCCGCCAGCCTCCGTTGGATTGGACCATTCGAGGATGAGGTTAGAAGCAGGCTTTCCCGGGCTCGAGTCATGGCAACATAGACCAGACGGGCATTTTGTTCGGGGTCCTTTTCCGTCCAATCACCGACTCCCAGCACAAGAACGGCATCGAACTCCAAGCCTTTGCTGCTGGGTACCGGTATGATGGATATTTTGGATTCGCGAGGATCGTAGGCATTTTTCTGGGACGCAGTATCCATCATCATAGCCGGAATTCCTTCCGTGTCCAACCGGGCCAGTAGATTGCGAGCTTGGTTAGGGTTAAAGTAGAGAACAGCAATTTCACCGAGAGATTTTCCCTCCTTTTGCCAGAAACGGATGCACTCCATTGCATAGTCGGTTTCTTCTATTTGCTTACTAAACTGATGGAAGCGTGGGCTTGGGCCGGAAATTCCAGCAGCCTCAGGTCCGACTGTTGGAATGTGGTCTTCGTCTGCGTCGATGTTCTTGAGGAAGCCGGAGGCAAAGTCGCAGGCAAATTTCAATATCTCTCGGGTATTTCGGTAGTTCAACCGGAGAATCGTGGTCCGGCCTTGGGCTTTAATACCCACGCTCGACAAAGTGAATTTGATACTGGATTTTTTGCGATAGATGGACTGGGCATCATCGTAAAGCAGCAGCAGGGAATCGGTTTCTGGATCGACCATCTGTGTGATGAGCTTCAGCCATTCTGGATAAAAGTCGTGGCCTTCATCGATCATGATTGCTCCATATTGGGCGCGGGGAATAAACCCTTTTTCCACGCCCATAATGACGGACTCCACATAACGATCGTAAGCGGGTTTGTCGGACTCAATCATCTGGGCGTGATAAGTTTTTAACTGCACTTTGCACCATTCATGAAAATGGAGAACGGAAACCTTGGACTGAAGATTACGTTCCGCGATAAATGAGCGTAGTCGCGCAGCCAGGGTAATGTTGTAGCAAAGAATCAGGATGGGCTTATGAAGGTGTTGGGCAAGATGCAAGCAGCGATAGCCGAGTATGAGCGTCTTTCCAGATCCTGCCACGCCATGAATGACACGGTGGCCATCGCCGAGATTGCGGGCCAGTTGCTCCTGAACAAGATCCATAGTCCGTATGAATTGAGGCCCGGACTCGTCGGCAGAGGCTTCTGAAAAAAAGTCCTGCTGTACGGAGGTGATGCGGATTTCAGGAAACAAATGCCAGCGGACCCTATCAATCTGGGGAAGGGTGAGCGGAGTACTGAAGCGATGGTGGAACATGCCCCAAAGCCGTTCTTGAAAAGTGTCAGCCGCAGTATTTACCGTCATTTCATCTTTGCAAATGACCAATCTGGAAGGCAAAACAAGATCCTGTTCTTCTTCGCTCAGGACTGCATTCAACTGATTCCGGGTGATCTGAGTAAAAACTGCGGCGTAGGCATAGGGGAAACAGGGCTTGCCTTGATGAAGGCCCGAAGGCTGTTGAAGTTGTGGATCAGAACTCAGTTTATTGACAACAGTCATACAATACTGATGGGCTTGCTCCAAGGGATTGGCCACGGTTTTGAGTGTGCCCTCAGACGTCAAGATTCTGGCTTTCAGTTTATCGATGGAACGAATCGTATCGATTTTCCAGTCCTTGATTTCAAAGACCCAGAGGCCATGGGAAGGATGAAGAAGAACAAAATCTGGATATTGGTGAAGGGGGCCGATCGGAACATTGAACCAACAGAGGTAATCGTCCTCCAGAAGACCATCGAGTCTTTCCGCGAAGCGGCGCTCGCCAGCAGTTGCCTGGGAGCCGCTGCCAACTGGAGTAAGGAAATGTGCCATGCGTCCTGATGTTATCTGGAACTTGGAAATTAAGTGATTCGATTGATAAGAAGTTGCTTTTGGCACATCAAGGTGTTGGTCCGGAGTTTTAAGCCGGAAGCGGCAATTCCCATTCGTCCAGTCTGGCAAAAGTGGGAAGGAAAGACAAGCACGAGCGTTTTTGGGTTTGTGGGCCGAGTCGCGCCCGAAAACTCTGACATGCGTCGTGAGCAGGAATACGTCCGCCAAAGAACGGATTCGTCTGGTGCGCGAATAAAAAACGCAAGAGAGAAGAGAGTTTCCACCACGAAACACACGAAACCCACGAAAGGAAGGCGGAGAACTTGAAACTGAACACTGAAAATCCGCCACAGGACGGATTCGCCGTGGCGAACCTGAAACTCGGATAGTTAATCCCGAACGCAGGCTTTACCTGGCCGCCGATGCAGTTAAGCTGCCCGGATGCGTGTCATCTTTTTGGGCGATGTGGTCGGCGAGCCGGGCCGGGATGCAGTCAAGGCGGCTTTGCCCGGACTGCGGGAAAAATTTTCACCCGATTTCATTGTGGTGAACGGCGAGAACTCCGCAGGAGGGCATGGTATCACGCCGCGCCTGGTGTATGAACTGCTCCGCTGCAAGATCGATGTGGTGACTTTGGGCGATCATACCTGGGACCAACGCGAGATTTTACCCTTTTTCGACGAGGAACCGCGCTTGATCCGTCCTTTTAATTTCCCGGCGGGTTGCCCGGGCCTGGGCTGGGTCGTGGTGTCGGGGAATGGAAAAAAGCTGGGTGTGGTGAATGCCATGGGGCGGACTTTCATGGCCGCCCCGGTTGATAACCCGATGACAGGCCTGCCGACGATCCTTGAGTTGGTTCGGCAGGAGGCGCACTGCATCCTGGTTGATTTTCACGCCGAAACCACATCCGAAAAGATCGCCTTTGGCCACGCCTTCGACGGGCAGGTGTCGGCCGTGGTGGGGACCCACACCCATGTGCAGACGGCGGATGAAAAAATTCTTCCCGGTGGGACGGCTTATATTACAGACACCGGGTTTTGCGGCGGCCATGACGGCGTGATCGGGCGCGACAAGGAACCGATCCTTGAGCGTTACCGCACGCTCATGCCGGTGCGGATGACGGTCACAGGCAAGCAGCCCCAGGTGGATGGGGTGTTTATTGAGATTGATGAAAGCACGGGAAAAGCAATCAGGATTGAGCGAATCCAGGAAGCGGTTGCCCCGAATCCACCGCAGGGCGGCCAATAAAAAAAGCATGAGCCCGGAGCTTGAAATTCTGTCGGTCTCGCAGTTGAACGCCGAGATTCGCTCCTTGCTGGAGGGGCAGATCGGCGAGGTGAGTGTGCGGGGCGAAATTTCAAACCTGCGCCGCCAGAGTTCCGGCCATGTGTATTTCACACTCAAGGACGAGGGCGGCCAAATCCGGGCGGTGCTGTTTCGGGGCGACGCCGCGCGGTTGAAGTTTGCTCCTGCGGACGGACAGGGTGTGATTGTACACGGGGAGCTGACGGTCTATGAACCGCGCGGTGAATATCAAATCCGGGTGTCCCGCATGGAAGCGCAGGGGAAAGGCACCCTGCAGGAACGTTTTGAGGCGTTGAAACGCAAATTGCAGGCCGAAGGGTTGTTTGAACAAGCCCGGAAAAGGCCGATCCCTCAATTTCCCGAAACGGTGGCGGTGGTGACATCTCCCACCGGCGCGGCGTTGCGCGACTTCCTTAACATTATCCGGCGGCGCTGTCCCCGGTTGAAGGTCCAGGTTTTTGGGGTGCAGGTGCAGGGCGAGGGGGCTGCGGAACAGGTGGCACAGGCGCTGGCTGAACTGAACCGCTTGGGTGAGGCGGACTTGATCGTGGTGGCGCGCGGGGGCGGCAGCCTCGAAGACCTTTGGGCGTTCAACGAGGAAATCGTGGCGCGGGCTGTGGCCGCGTCGATGATTCCCGTTATTTCAGGCGTGGGGCATGAGATTGATTTCACCATCTGCGATTTTGCCGCGGATTTGCGCGCGCCGACGCCATCGGCTGCGGCGGAACTGGCGAGCGCGGCGGATGAGGATTGGCGCAACCGATTAGTTGTTCTGTTCGACGGTTTGCGGCAGAACGCGGCGGGCCTGTTGCAGGATCGCCGCTGGAAATTGGCGGCGTGCCGGGACCATTACGTTTTTCGCGAGCCGATCCGGATTGTGCGGCAGATGTCGCAGCGGCTGGACGAGTTGGAGAACGGCCTGGTACGGAATCTGCAAGTGGCCCGCAATACGACGCGGGAGAGGCTTTCGTTTATCAACCAGCGCTGGCAGTCGGCGCATCCGCAGCGCAGGCTGGCGGAATGGCGCAACCTGCTCCAGGCCCGGAAGGTCCAGTTGCGATTGCTCTCGCCGCAACAGACCTTGAACCGGGGCTATTCGATCGTTTTTGACCGGAAGGGGCGGATATTGAAGGAAGTGGAGCAGGCGCTTGCGGCCGGGGATGTGAAGATCCGCTTTTCGGACGGGGATATGGACGCGAAGGTTATGAAGAAATCCGACAATTCCTAAAACTGGAATACGATTGGCCGCGAAAAAACGCAAAAGTCGCAAAAAATCGGACAGAAGATTTAAATGCGGATAGACGGGATTTCCGGATTGCCGCGTCGCTACGCTCCTCGCAATGACGCTTTCGTGCCCTTCCATTTACCATTACTTTACCGTTTGTGATCTTTTGCGGCACCACACGGCGCATCAGAAAAAGAATTTGACTCCGCAAGATACATACTTACATTGTAAATATGGATGGCATTGAGTTTCAGTGGAACCATCAAAAGAGTAAGGAAAACCTCAAGAAACACGGGGTGTCATTTGAGGAGGCGCAGACAAAAGGGAATCCAATAATTACTGGAGATAATGTCATGAGAGAATCCTACGATTTTTCAAAGATGAAGGGCATAAGAAACCCATATATCGGGCGTCTCAAGCAGCCGATCACTATTCGACTGGATAAAGGGACTGTATCCTACTTCAAGACCCTTGGGACCGAGATGGGAATGCCCTATCAAAATCTCATCAATTTATACCTTAGGGAGTGTGCTTTGCAGCGCAAGAAGCTCAATTTGAAATGGGCATAGTGCTTCAGCTCGAAGCATGTGAAGACACCCAGCCGTAAGGGAGCTTCACCGCCGGCTGCGGAAACCCCGGTTGAAACGGCGGAAGGGCTTGTTTCCGGACAGTGTGACGTCCTTGATTTCCTGTGTTTCAGCCGCCCTTTCAACATGGAACGGATGGTCTGTCAGTATCGGAAGTGTCAGGCGGATGAGACGCTGGATATCGCGCAAAAAGGATCGTTCCTCGTGCGAGCAAAGCGAGATGGCCATGCCTTCGGCGCCTGCGCGTGCGGTGCGTCCGATGCGATGCACATAGGACTCCGGCTCATTCGGGATGTCGAAATTCACAACCAGGGTGATGCCTTTGATGTCGATCCCGCGTGCCGCGATGTCGGTGGCGACCAGGACCTTGACCTGCCCGCTGCGGAACGATTCGAGGGCGCGTTGGCGCGCGTTCTGGGATTTGTTGCTGTGAATGGCTTCCGCCGGGATGCGGCTGCGATTGAGCGCTTCCGCAAGATGGTTCGCGCCGTGCTTGGTCCGGCTGAAAACCAGCGCGAGGCCGCCGTTGTTTTTCCCGAGCAAATGAATCAACAGTTCGCGCTTTTTGGATTTGTCCACGAAACAGACTTTTTGCTCGATGCGGTCGGCGGTGGTCGAAGCGGGGGCGACATCGACCCTGACAGGGTTGTGCAGCAATCCCTCGGCGAGGCCGACAATTTCCTGCGGCAGGGTGGCGGAAAAGAGCAGGGACTGGCGCCGGGCAGGCAACTGTTTCATGATTTTCCTGACATCATGGATGAAGCCCATGTCCAGCATGCGGTCGGCTTCGTCCAACACGAAGACCTCGACGTGGCCGAGCTTGAGATAGCCTTGCCCCTGAAGGTCGAGCAGGCGTCCTGGTGTGGCGACGAGTATATCGATGCCGCGCTGGAGGGCTTTGACCTGGGGATTCTGGCCGACTCCGCCAAAAATGACCGCGTGGTTTAATTTGAGGTGCTTCCCGTATGTCGCAAAACTCGCGCCGATCTGGGCGGCCAGTTCGCGGGTGGGGGTCAGAATCAGGGCCCGGGGAGAATTCGGAATCCGCGGCTTGGGATTCTGGTCGAAGCGGTGCAGGATGGGCAGGGCGAAGGCCGCTGTTTTTCCAGTGCCGGTTTGGGCGCAGCCCAGGAGATCTTTTCCTTCGAGCAGGTGGGGGATGCACTGGTGTTGGATGGGGGACGGTGTCGTGTACCCTTTTTCACGCAGTGCGCGTTGAATCTCCTCGCTGAGCGCCAGGGATTCAAATGTCGGTTCTTGTGTCTGTGTCATGATCATAATCTGTCATTTCCGGTACGGCATGAGCATGGCTCAGGCCGGGCCTGTTTCCGCGGGCTTAAGCCTGCGGTTTATAAAATCCGTTTGGGAAGTTCGATGAGTTACTTGTTCCCTGGCAAATCTCTCATCGATAAGACAGAAAGGGGTCTCAATTAGAAGCGGACCCGTGCCCGCAAGACTTGGGGAGATTATGGCAGGCGGATGCGCATGGCAAGCTTTATTTTTGAGAAGCCTTTGTTCACTGCCTTGGAAGGGTTTGGGATTGACTTGTCCTTGGGCTGATTTGTACTTGGATCATGGCTGAGAATGAGATTATTGCGGATCTGAGCCCTGTTGGAATCCTCGCCCATATCAGCCCCGAGGACTTGGAGACGCTTAAATTCCACGGAACTTTTGGCGAATACGGGGTCGGCGAGGTGATAGTCCGCCAAGGCGAGTCACAGACCTGCCTTTATTTCATCATTTCGGGGTTGCTGGAGGTGGTGATTTCCAGCGGACAGAATGACGTGAAGTTGGGCGAGGTGGGCCCGGGAGATTGCATCGGCGAAGTGAGTGTGTTTGAGCCGGGCGAGGCATCCGCCACGGTGAAGGTTATCGAGACAAGCGTGCTTTGGAGCCTGGACGTCGGATCACTCCAGAATTATTTTGAACAATTGCCTGTTGCGGGCGGGCAATTGATGCTCGGGATCGCGCAATTGCTGACCAAGCGGCTCCGGCATGCGAATAACACGATTCTGGCGAATCGGATATTGCCCCAGCACCTGAGTGTGAGATCGGGACAGGGCAAGGAGCCCCTCAAGGCCGAAAACCTGGCGCAGCCAAAGGGCGTCCTGGGCGGATTATTCGGAAAAAAATCCTCGTCGAAATTTGTTCCCAAGATCAAGAAGTGAAATCTTTTCCGCAGTGCGGGAAAAAATTTGTTGGGGATGGCATAGGGAGCGGAAACAACGCATGGCTCATGACACACACAGAATGTCTTCCCGGCAAATGACCGGGCGGGAAAGAAGGTAAGCCATCTCAACGGTGAACTGACTGTTACGCTGCGCCAAGGCCCATGGGCCGGGTCTTTTTCTGCTTCGCCGGACCCGGTTGATGCCCGTTTTCAGATGTCGCGGGTGTGGGCGTGGCGGCGTGCGCCAGAATCGGCTGCGCAAGACTTTGGGGCGGCCGCAGGCTTTGGCGGATCTCGCGGGGGATAACGGTGGTTTTTCCATTACGAAAGTCTTCCTTGCGTTCTTCCGCCGTGCGGAACGGGAGAATTTTAAATGTGCAGGTCACATTTCCGAAGCGCAACTTTTGACCCTCTTCGGCCACTCCAAAATACGTCGGATGATCGTCGATAAAAGTTCCGTTGGCTGAATTCAAATCATGTACAAACAAACGCTTTTCCTGGGCGCTGATGAAACAGTGCTGGCGCGAGAGGGAGTGGTCATCGATGGCGAGTTCATTGCCTTCGGCCCGTCCGACGAGGAAGAATTCGCGGCTCACGTCATAGGTGAACTGGCCGAGCTGCGGGCTGTCAACGAGGAAGGAAATGGTATAACGGTTATGCAGGACGAGTTCGCGGCGCAGCACTTGTTCCGCGAGAGTGCCGTCCTGGGTTTCGCGGGCCGAGGCAAAGCGGGAAAGCAGGGTCATGCCTGAAAAATGATCCAGCCAAAGTGATTGGAAGCGGGGCAAGGTCTGCCCTTCCCATGCCATTAATTTGGGCTCGGGCCAATCCAACAGCATCGCCAGGTAGGCCTGCAAACCAAACTGATCGCCGGCCTGCGCATGCACCGCACAGCCTTCCATGAGGAAAACGTCGCCATCCTGCTCTCCTGTGGAGACATAGAGCCGACCGGTCTTGGCCGCGGACTGGTACCAGAGCAAAAACTCAATAAAGGTATTGTTCATTCCGTAAGACTTCCGTTCGTGCCCCATTTTCACATGGTTTCAGGACCTCCATGTGAAACATGGCATTTAAAGTGTGCCCAGACTCCAGTGCGATGACAAGGCCAGAAGCAGCGCTCGTGTAGATAACTTTCGCGGAGTTTTCCGGAGAGCGGGAGTAAAAGTTTTTTTAGACTGCCCTGAATATGCACTTATAAAGGCCGGAAACCCGTTCTTCTTCACGGAGAATCGGGCAGTTCAGGATGTCTTCAAACAGTTGCTTTTCCAAATCCCGCAGAATGCGGAAGCGGTCCATACACATCAGAATCGGTGAATTGTATTCGATGACCTGATGCTTGCCTTTGTCGCGATCGAAATAATATTCGCTCATGTACCCGCGTTCATCGCGCAGGGCCGCGAGCTGGCGCATTTTTTCCTCGGTGGTAGTCCCGCGGACATGGGCTTGCAATTTGGCCGTTTCATTTTTGAAAATGTTAAACAAAATTTTATCCGCCGCGTTGGGGCCGTAAACTTCCTGGATCGAATCGAGCACCTCGGTGGTGAAGTTGCTGTATTCGGTCGGAAAAAATTCCTGGGCGACTTCGGTCAGGCGATAGGCTTTTTCCGGCCGTCCCATTCCTTTGGGGCGGCGCCAGGTGTCGAGGTAGCCATCGCGTTCGAGCGCGATGCAGTGCTGCTTTACACCCATGTAGGACAGGCCTACACGATTGCAGAGCTCGGAGACGGACAAACCCTGGCTTCGTTTGATTTCGGTTAAAATCAGAAGCTTGGGATTCTTCGAAACTTTTTTTAGAAATTTTCCTTTCATACATTCAAATCAGACAAGGCAATTTACTTACCCAAATTATTTACTGGGATGGTTAAAGCAAGACTTTTTACGTTGGAAACGTGTAAAGATTTTTACCTATTTTAATACATGGCATTAACAAATCTGTTGATTGTTGCGATTTGCACCCCTGAAGGAAAGCTACGTTGACACTCTGGTTTCTGCTGGTACATTCCTCCTCTTATGTCTCAATATCGAGTCTTGGTGTTGGACGGGGTTTCCCCCCGTGGCGTTGAAGTTTTGGCAGGAGTTCAAGGGGTGGAGGTTATTCAATCCAAGAGTCTTTCTGAAGACGAACTGGTTCAAAAAATACCCGATTTCGACGCTTTGGTGGTGCGCAGCCAGACCAAGGTCACAAAAAAGGCCCTGGAAGCGGCCAAAAAGCTGAAGGTTGTCGGTCGGGCTGGCGTGGGTGTCGATAACGTGGATGTGCCCACAGCCACGCAAAAGGGCATCGTCGTGATGAACACGCCGGGCGGCAACACCATCTCCACGGCCGAACATGCCTTTTCGCTGCTCCTGTCGATGGCCCGCAGCATCCCCCAGGCCCATGCCACGATGAAAGCCGGCAAATGGGACCGGAAAAGTTTTGAAGGTGTTGAGATCAATAACAAGGTGCTCGGGATTATCGGCATGGGCCGGATCGGCACTGAAGTCTGCCGCCGCGCCATGGCTTTCGGGATGAAGGTTCTGGCGTATGATCCGTATCTCTCTCTGGGCAAGGCGCGCAGCCTGCAGGTGGAGCTTTACGAAAAACTGGATGAAATGCTGCCGCATTGTGATTTCATCACGCTGCACATTCCCATGAGCGCGGAGACCAAGGGGATTTTGAACGAGCGCACCCTGAAGCTTTGCAAGAAAGGCGTTAGGATTGTGAATTGCGCCCGGGGCGGGCTGGTTGAGGAAAAGGCCCTGCACGAAGCCCTGTTGAGCGGGCAGGTTGCAGGCGCCGCGCTGGATGTGTACGAGAAAGAGCCCCCGGCGGCGGAATTTCCCTTGCGCGATGTTCCGACGCTGGTGATGACGCCTCATCTTGGGGCTTCGACGGCTGAAGCCCAGGAGAGCGTGGGGATCGAAGTGGCGGAAGCCATTCGCGACCTGCTCTTGACGGGCACGATCCGCAATGCGGTCAACATGCCGAATGTGGATTCGAAGACTTTGGAACTGCTGCGGCCCTATCTTGAACTGGGCGAAAAGCTCGGTCGCATCCTCGCCCAGTTGGCGCCCACGCGTTGTGAGATGCTGACGGTGAACTACTCCGGAAAAATCACCGAATTCGACACCACGGCCATCAGCCGCGCGGTTGTGAAAGGTTTTCTGAAGCTGGCCATCGGCCCGGATGTCAACGATGTGAACGCCCCGTTTTACGCCGAGAATCTCGGGTTGAAATATTCCGAGACACGGTTGAGCCAGGCGGGTGAATATTCCGAAATGCTGACGGCGCAGGTTTCAACCGGCAGCGGGGAGGTTTTTGAGGTTTCCGGGACGATTTTCGGTGTCGCTCCGCGCCTGGTCAGCATCAACAAACATTATCTGGAAGCCCGTCCCGAAGGCGTGCTGCTGGTGATGGAAAACACGGACCGTCCCGGTATTGTCGGCTGGGTGGGAACTTTGCTTGGCAAACACAAGGTGAACATCGCGAGCATGTCGCTCAGCCGTTCCGCGCCGGGTTCCAAGGCGTTGAGCGTGTTGAACCTCGATTCCATGCCCAGCCCGGCGGTGATTCAGGAACTGACCAAAGACCCTGACATTACTTCCGTAAAATTCATCCAGGTCTGATTCCCGCAGCCTCTCTATCATTATCCCCCTGACAATGGGGAAGCCGCGCAAGGTCGCGTTCCGCGTCCAACGCGGTTACGTGACGAAGGGGGGGGGTGAGTTTGCCCGCGAAACACGCGAAATTATAACCACGGATGAAGCTGTGCTGCTTGTTGGTTTCCTTGGTGCCTTTGTGTCTTGGTGGTTCAAACCAACCTGTTTTTTCTCTGCGCCCTCGGCGACTCTGCGGCGAAAAATTTTATTCAAATGTAAGCCGCCAGGATGGGCCGGAGATCTTCAACCCGCTGTTGCGGCCAGTGTTCCTTGGGCGTGATGATCGCATGGGCCAGGGCGGAATGGCAGGACGTTTTCTCGTCCACAGGAATCCGTCTCACGGCTTGTTCCACGGCTCTCACCGCGAGCTCGGCGTTTTGCTTCAAAATCTTGATGACTTCCTGCACGGAAACTTCCTGCTCGGTTTGATGCCAGCAGTCGTAGTCGGTCACCATCGCAACGGTGGCATAGCTGATCTCGGCCTCGCGCGCCAGTTTGGCTTCGGCCAGATTGGTCATGCCAACCACATCAAAACCCTGCGTGCGGTGAAACTCGGATTCCGCAAGCGTCGAAAATGCGGGGCCCTCCATGTTCACATAAGTCCCGCTCCAGTGGCAGACGGCACCTGCCGCCTTGGCCGATTCCTGAAGGATGCGTGCCAGTCTTTCGCAGACCGGTTGCCCAAAGCTGATGTGCGCCACGATTCCCTGTCCGAAAAAAGTGTGTTCCTCCCGCAGCTTGGTGCGGTCGAAAAACTGCAGGGGAATGACGAATTCTCCGGGGCGCAATTTCCCCTTCAAGGAACCGACGGCGCTGAGGCTGATCAGCCAGCGGACGCCGAGTTTTTTTAGTGCCCAAATGTTGGCCCGGTGGGGGATTTCCGACGGGAGCAGGGTATGGTGGCGTCCATGCCGGGCCAGGAAGGCGACTTTACGGCCATGCAGGTTGCCCACATGAATGGCATCCGAGGTTTTTCCGAGGGGAGTTGGGATTTGAAATTCCTCAACATCCGACAGGGCGCCCATTTTATACACACCACTGCCGCCTATAATGCCGATCAAGGGTTGATTTTCCATGTGATTTTTCGGGGTTTGGCACCGTTGCAAATTTGGAGTGCGGTGGCATGACACCGCTTTTCACCACGGGCGACATGTCGCCCGTTTCCAAAGCGCAGACATGTCTGCGCATTCCAAAATCCAAGCTTGGTTGTCATCCTTTAAAAATTCAAATGCAGTGCGACACGCACAGCTCGGGCAGTTCAGTGGAGGCTCGCGCTTGACCAATCCGTTGCGCCGATTTTTTGCAAGGTCCAGTTTTCGACGTGCTCGGCGACCTGCCCCTTTTTCAGCAGGCCCAGCGGGGCGAGGCTTTCGACTTCCAGCATTTCCTCGTTGCTGAAGAGCTCCAGGTTGACGCCGAAGTCCGGATATTCCGCTCCGCTCTGGAAGGGGATGGTCTTGGTAAAGAGAAGACCGTCGAGCGCGTATCCCACCTTGCCTTGTTGGTGCAAAAGGCCGATTTTGGTCGGGCCTTTTTGAGCGTCCTGCCGCAGGAGCATATTTTTTGTGTTCCATGTGTAGCGGGGGTCGGCCACTTCCGTGTAAGGCCAGAGGACAACCCGGCGATTGGGCAGGAGATCCTTCGGATGGCTGCCCAGAGGAGGCTGGGGGATGATGGCCGTACCGCCCGGAGCCATGACGCTCAACGCCCAGAGGGCCACGGGCGCAGGCTGATCCTTCAGGCTTTTGAGGCGGTGCACAACCTGCGCCTCGCTTTTGTCAGGCGACAGGGTGATGTCGATTTCCTTGGCCCAGCCATTGGACGTTTCGGGTTCGGGCTGGAGGCGGACTGAGAGCTCCGAGAGCTTGGTCCAGGCGACTTTGTGATTATCGAGGTGATAGGTGGAGTCCAGCTCGGGCGCAACCCAGAGGCGATGCCCGCCGCGGATCATCCAGGTTTTTTCCCCGGATTTGCCGAGTTGTTCGGTGTATTCCTTGAAAATATTGCGGCCATCCTTGAGCGCAAAGCGCAGGATGCGGGGCCCCGCCTCGAGGGTAATAAAAAGTTCAACTGCGGGGTTGCCCAGGACAAGAACTTCATTCCAGCCTGCGTAGGGTTTGATGGTGATCATAAAAGTGAAGAGGTGTCTTTTTCAGCCAAGCAGCGATTGAAGCAAAGGCCAGATTTTTTTATCGTAAAGGTAGTTCCAATTGTGTTCCTGCCAGATTCGTTTCCGCGCCTGGAACACGGGGTTTGACACCAGCTCCTGCGCCGCTCCTGCCGCCTCCTCCGGAGTTTTCACAAAGGTCATGGCCGGGGCAAGCCAGTCGGGGATGGTGCCGAGGGGCTGGCACCAGCAGGGGATGCGGGTGGCGACGGCTTCCAGCGGCGGGATGCCGAACCCCTCGTAACCGGAGGAGAAGAGCAGGACATCGCTGATGCGGAATGCCTGCTGCCAGACCGGTCCTATTTCATCATTGTAGTCGTTGAGATAAAACACCTCATTTTCAAGGCCAAGTTGTTTGGGAAAATATTTCAAGTAGTCCTCGTAGCTGGCCCCGGCGGTTCCATAAACATCCTGGCTGCCGCTGATGAGCAGGAGCGGATTCAGGCCCGCCTTTTTGATCGCATCGGCCCAGAGGATGGCCTGGTCGATGTTTTTCCGCTGAAGCAGCTTGGTTGGATAGAAAAAAATGATGTCGCGCGCGAGAAAATCAATCCGTTCCAGCCAGCTTTTGAAGGCGGGTTCGATTCCCAGCAACTCATTGAAGTCAATTCCGTTTTCGATGACGGGGACCTGGCTTTCCTCGAGTCCGAGGGTTTGGGTGATTTCCTGCTGGCGCTGTCCGGAAACGGCGACGTATTTGATTTGCGGGTGGGCCTGGCTCATGAGGGCCCAGGGCATGTGCCCCGGATTGGGCAGGGCGTAGTTTTTGTTGGCGGGCGTGAAATCGTGGACCCAGGCGATGGTCGGTTTGGAACCGGCGAGCTTCCAGACAGCCTGGGTTAGCGCCAGATTAAAGTGAGTTGTGACCGCGCCGTGGGTGATGACGACATCGGCCTGGTCGTAATAGGGTTTCAGCGTCTCGGTGAGCAGGTGGGTGAAGGTGTTCAGGTGCTGGTCGGTCTGCCCGTGGTCGAGCGCGCGTTTGGCCTGGAGGTTGAGGGGAAATCCCGGAGAGAGCTCCTTGAGGACTTCCACATGGTATTGGTCGTTGCTGGGCTGGCCGTGTCCGGTGACAACACGCACGTCGTGCCCGTGTTCGGCCAGCATTTCGGCGTGCTGGCGCATGATGCTTTCGGTTCCGCCGATCAGCGGCCAAAATGTGCTGTGTAAGAGGAGAATTTTCATCCCGGGTGGACAGGCAAAGTTCCTTTTTTTTCGCGCCACTGGCAATGTTAAAATCTTGTGATGTCGCGGGATGCTGGCAGCATGATTATATGAAGCGGGTTCTGTGGCTTCTTCTGTTTTCCTTGTTTCTCCCTCTCAGCCTGCGGGCCGAAGTGGTGTCCAAGGTTTTCAACTACGGCAACGCCGATCCCGCCGAGGTGGAGCAAGGCTTGAAACAGGTTTTGTCTCCCACCGGAAAAATGGTCATCCTCAAGCCCGAACGCAAAGTGCTGGTGCAGGATGAGACCGCCTATGTCGAGACGGCCGAGGCGATTATCAAGCAACTGGCCGCGCCGCGGCCTAACGTTAAAGTCGAAGTTTTGTTCGATGAAGACAGTTCCCAAACGGACCGTTCCGCCGGTGTTCAATGGCGCACAGGTGGTGGCGGCATTCATGCGGGAAACCGGCCGGGGCCCGGGAATTCCGTCGATATCAACCTGATGGACAGGAGTACGACCCAAAGCAGCCGTTCCGGACAGTTTCTGGTGGTGCAAAGCGGAAAATCCGCGAGCATCCGCGTGGTGCAGGAAGTGCCGTTTTTGAATTACTTTTATCAATACGCGCTGGATCACGCCTATGTGACGCCGGAGGTGCATTGGCGTTCCATCGGCTCGCAACTTTCCGTCACCCCGCGGGTTGTGGGGGACAGGATCGAGGTGGAGCTCATGCCGCAGATCAGCGCGCTGGTGGACGCGAAATGCGAGATTATCGATTACCGTGACTTGGCGACGGTGGTGACGGTGGCCAACGGGAGCGAGGTGGCCATCGGCGGGTTCAAGGGTGCGTCGGATGAATTCAACCGGAGCTTTTTTTCCGGAGGCGGACGGAACGGGCGCACTCAAAGCTCGGGGTTCCGGGTGCGGGCTTCGATTTTGCAGGAAATTCCGGCGGAACCCTAGGCGATTTTCCGGGGCTGATTTTAACCGCAGATGGCGCAGAGTCATGCAGATGAAACTGGAATACGAACCACGAAGACACCAAGGTACGAAAAAGACAAAAATATTTTTTACAGGAAGATCGCAAAGGACGAGAAGGTTTAGGCAAAGGCATTTTCTCTCACAGAGACGCAGAGGCGCGGAGGAAAATCAGATGGAAATGAAGAATTCTGAATGTTTCATAATTCTTAATTTAAACTTTTGAATTTCATCGTGCACCCATCCCCCTGAAAAGGGGGAAGACAAGGGGGTTTGTGTTTGCCCGCGAAACGACGCGAAAGGAAGATCCGCCAGAGGACGGATTCGTCCCGTGTGCGAACAAAAGACATTTTTGAACCACGGATGGACACAGATAAACGCAGATGGGAAAGAGAAAGTTATTCAAAAGTCTAACGCCTTTTGATCTGTGCAAATCTGCATAATCTGTTGATGAATAAAAAGCCAATGAACAAATTTTGCATCACAGGCGGGATCGCGTGCGGGAAAAGCGCGGTGTCGGATTTTCTCCAGAAGAAGGGTTGGGAGGTCATCGATACCGACCGGATTGCGCGGGAGCAACTGGAGCCCGGCACGGAGGGGCATAAAAAAACAGTTGACGCTTTTGGGGTAAACATCCTAAATAGGTCGCATCTGGTTGACCGGACTCTCCTCGGTCGGATGGTTTTATCTGATCCTGAGAAGAGAAAGTTGTTAAATTCGATCCTTCATCCGCTGATCCGTTCTGTTTGGAATAATCGCCTGCAGCAACATTTGCGGAATTCCCCGGGGGTTCCCGTGGTGGTGGTGATTCCACTGCTGTTCGAGACGGGGGGCGAAGATCGGTTTGACTCCGTGGCATGCGTGGCCTCTCCCTTTGAATTTCAATTGGAACGGTTGCAGCAGCGAGGCATGAACGAAACGGAAGCGCGTCAGTGGATTCGGGCACAGGAGCCTGTGGAGGAAAAAATCAGAAAAAGCCACGTGGTTCTATGGAACAACGGAAGCTTGGAATTATTAAACCACCAGACCGAACTGCTTGAACAGGTTTGGCTCGCACAAAACGAATAGGATATTTTTATGGCAAACGAAGATGAAATCAAGGGTTCGGCCCAGGCTGAACCGACCGGCAATCGCGAACCGCTGGATGTCGCGCAACCCTACAGCTCTGAAAACAGGGGAGGGCGGGGCGGTCCACGCGGCCAGGGAGGCCAGGGCGGGCCTCGCGGACGTGGCAGGGGATTCCACCATCGTGGACGCCGGCGCCAGTACGACGACCAGCCAGATCCCGGTTTCCAGCCCGAAAGTTCCTCGGAACAGGGTCGCGAGCCTTACGGCCAGCCTTTGCCTGAGGTCTCCAATGGCGAACCGCTTGCGCCTGGCGAAGAATTGCCGCCCGGTGTGGAGCTGCATCTCGGCGACCTGCAAAAGCTGTCGATCATCGAGCTCAGCGCCATGGCCACCGGATTCAAGATCGACAACATCGGCACGCTGCGCAAACACGAATTGATTTTTGAGATCCTGCGCCGGAACGCCTACCGCAAGGGCCGGATGTTTGGCGAAGGTGTGCTGGAAATCCTGCCGGACGCCTACGGGTTTTTGCGCTGGCCGATCCATAACTATACGCCCTGTCCCGAGGACATTTATGTTTCCCCGTCCCAGATCCGGCGTTATGGCCTCAAGAAAGGCGATTTGATCTCCGGCGAACTGCGTCCGCCACGCGACAAGGAGCGCTATTTTGCGTTGTTATCGGTCGATAAGTTGGAGGGCGAGGTTCCTGAAAAGGCCAAGAGTGTCATTCACTTCGACAACCTGACACCACTGTTCCCGAACCGGCGCATCATGCTGGAAACTTCCGGCCCCAAGGCGGACATGGCGATGCGGGCCATGGACCTCATCACGCCGATTGGGTTTGGACAGCGCGGTTTGATTGTGGCGCCGCCGCGGACCGGCAAGACCGTTCTGATGCAGAAGGTGGCCAATACCATCACGACCAACCATCCGAACGCCTATCTGATTGTGCTCTTGATTGACGAACGCCCGGAAGAAGTGACGGACATGAAACGTTCCGTCAAGGGCGAGGTGATCAGTTCCACGTTTGACGAACCGCCGGAGCGCCATGTGCAGGTGGCGGAAATGGTCATCGAGCGCGCCAAGCGCCTGGCTGAGCGCAAAGTGGATGTCATCATCCTGCTGGACAGCCTGACCCGGCTGGCCCGGGCGTACAACACGTTGCAGCCGCACAGCGGCAAGATTTTGTCGGGTGGTGTGGACGCCAACGCGCTGCACAAACCCCGGCGTTTCTTCGCTGCGGCCCGTAATCTCGAAGAAGGAGGCAGCCTGACAATCATCGCCACGGCGCTGGTCGATACCGGCAGCAAGATGGATGAAGTCATTTTCGAGGAGTTCAAGGGCACCGGCAACATGGAAATCAATCTGGACCGCGCTTTGGTGGACAAACGCGTGTATCCGGCCGTCAACATTCCCAAGTCGGGGACCCGCAAGGAGGAATTGCTCTATCATCCGGACGAAACTCCCAGGATACATGCCTTGCGCAGGGCGCTCAGTTCGCTGCCGCCGGTGGAAGCCATGGAAATCCTGCTCGACCGCCTGAAAAAGACCAAGAGCAACGCCGAATTCCTCATGGCGATGAATTTGAAGGACGCCTAGTAGCCTGCATTTTCTCGTGACTTCCGCCTGACACGGCCTAATTATTTTTCCACTTATGCGTGTTTTTGTTACAGGCGGGGCCGGGTACATCGGCAGTGTGTGTGTGGAGGAACTCATCAAAACCGGACATGAAGTCCTGGTATTTGACAATCTGGAGGAAGGCCACACGGACGCGGTCCATCCCAAGGCGGAGTTTTGCAAGGGGGACATCAACCACTTTGAACAGGTGAACCGGGCCGTGGCCGGGTTCAAACCCGATGCCGCCATTCACTTTGCGGGCAAGGCGCTGGTCGGGGAGTCGATGACCAATCCCTACCTTTATTACCAGACCAATGTTTCCGGCGGGGTCAACCTGTTGGAATCCCTGGCGCGGAGCGGCTGCAAGAAGATCGTTTTTTCCTCATCCTGCGCCACCTATGGGTTGCCGGAAAAAATGCCGATTGACGAGCGCTGCCCCCAGAAGCCGATCAATCCTTACGGCCATTCCAAGCTGGTTTTCGAGCAGATACTCAAGTGGTACGAGCAGGTGCATGGGATTGTTTTCACAGCGCTGCGCTATTTCAACGCCGCGGGGGCGACGGAAATGAACGGCGAGGACCGGAAGATCGAGACCCACCTGATCCCGAATGTTTTGGATGTGGCGCTGGGCAAGAAGGAATCCATCTCGATTTTTGGCAGCGATTACAACACGCCGGACGGCACCTGCATCCGCGACTACATCCATGTGGTGGACCTGGCGGACGCTCATATCAAATCATTAGAGAGAACGTCCGGAGGTTTTTACAACCTGGGCACCGGGGAGGGATATTCCGTCCTGCAAGTGGTGGAAGTGGCGCGCAAGGTGACGGCGCATCCCATCCCGGCGGAGATGATGGACCCGCGCCCCGGAGATCCGCCGCGCCTGGTGGCCAGTTCCAACCGCATCAAGATGGATCTGGGTTGGAAACCGCGTTTCAACAAGATTCAACAGATTGTGGAAAGCGCATGGGCCTGGCGGGTCAGGCATCCGTCCGGTTACAACAGCGCGCATAAATGAAGCCCCAAAAAAAGCAGGAAAATCCCCAGGTGACGGTCGGGCAATTTTACGCCCGCCACTCCAGCGCCTTGCAGCTCAAGCTGATCGCAGGCGCCCAGGGGATGAACCGGAGGATCACCGAGGGTTCGGTGAACCGCCTGGGCCTTGCTTTGACCGGCTTTTATAAATATTTCGCCAACCGCCGTGTGCAGATGATCGGCAAGAGCGAAATGGCCTTTTTAAGCTCACTGCCGCAGAATTTGCGCCGCACCCGCATCCGGGAAATCCTGGACCGCAAAATCCCGTGCCTGATCATTGCGCGGAACATCAGCCCGCCGGCTTTTCTTTTGGAGGAGGCGGAAAATCACAGCGTCCCGGTATTTTGCTCGCCGGTCATCACCATGCGCCTGGTCAATCGGGTCACCATCCTGCTTGAGGAGGATTTTGCCCCTGTGACGACCCTGCACAGCAGCATGGTCGATATCCAGGGGATCGGGGTTTTGATCCGCGGAGAAAGCGGGATCGGGAAAAGCGAATGCGTACTGGGTTTGATTGAGCGCGGGTATTCGCTGGTTTCGGACGACATTACCAAGATCAAATGCATTGAGGGCCGGGAATTGACCGGGACATCAAACGACCTGACCCGGCACTATATCGAGGTGCGCGGAATCGGTATCCTGAATGTGGCCAGCATTTTTGGGGCCAGCAGCATTCGTTATCAAAAACGCGTTGATATGGTGGTTTCCCTGGTCGAGTGGTCCAAGGTGGAAAATGTGGACCGGATCGGTTTGGACCAGGATTTTTTTGAGATATTGCAAATTAAAGTTCCCCATGTAACAATTCCAGTGCGGTCAGGACGAGACTTGGCCGGGTTGGTGGAAGTGGCCGCCTTGGACCAGAAACTCAAGAGTATAGGCCATCATTCCGCCTTTGAATTTAACGAGCGTTTGCTCAACAAGATGCAACAACGAGAATCCTGAAAAATGGGCGTGATGAATAAAAAAGTTGGAGTTGGCGGCAACGCCAGTGAAAAAATCATGGTAATCCTGAACAAACTGGGCTTGCATGCCCGTCCGGCCGCCATGTTTGTCCGTGTCGCGAACCGTTTTCCCTGTGAAATCACCGTTGAAAAAGACGGCGAAGAAGTCAATGGCAAGAGCATCATGGGCCTGATGATGCTGGCAGCCGGTTGCGGCTCCCGTCTCAAAGTCATCGCTGCGGGCGATGAAGCCCCCCAGGCCCTCAAGGAACTGGAAGAACTCATCCAGCGCAAGTTCGACGAGGAATAAGCGTCCATCCCGCTAATCTTCGGATAAACCTGCTTCTCCTTCGCGTCCTTCCCGTAAAAAATGTCTTTTGCCTTTCTTCGTGGCTTCGTGTGAGACCCTGTGCTGGTTTTTATCCGCGTGCATCTGCTCGCGACGCATGTCGGAGTCCGTGGTTCAATTCCGGTCTTTGGTTTTGACTTGTTGTAAATTCTTTTTTCGCACCGCTTGCCATTTGCCATGCTTCTTATAGCATAGCCTCCAGAAAATGGCGTTGCATCAATCAGGCACTGATCTCAAAATCAAGGGCATCCCGGTTTCACCCGGAGTTGTCCACGGTACTTTGGCCATTTTAACACGCGAGGAACTCTCGATCCCGCGTCGCCAGATCAAGCCTCAGGAAGTTCCCGGCGAAATCGCCCGCTTTGAATCCGCGCTTGTCAAAACACGCCAGCAGATCCTTGAAATCAAGGAACATCTCTCCGCCTCCATCGGAGAGAAGGACGCCAGTATTTTCGACGCACATCTGCTCGTAGTCGAGGACGGCAGTTTGCTGGAAGCGGTGCGGAAACAGGTGGAATCCCGGTTGTTGTGCGTCGAGCATGTCTTCCATCATCTGATTCAAAACTATGCGCAGACCATGCGCGACATGGACGACGTGTACCTGCAAGAGCGGGCGGCGGATATTTTGGATGTCGGGCGGCGAATCCTCAGCAATCTCATGGGGACGGCAATGTCGGATCGTTATGACCTGGAAAAGCCGTGCATTATTCTTGCGCACGATCTTTCGCCTTCCGATACCGCGGTTTTGGACCGCAGCAAGGTTCTTGGATTTGCCACCGACATCGGCAGTCGTACTTCGCACACAGCCATCATGGCGCGGTCTCTCAACATCCCGGCCGTGGTCGGGTTGAAGGAAGCCTCCCAGACCCTCGATAACGAGGTGGAAGTGATCCTCGACGGTTATCAGGGCCTCCTGATCATCAATCCCAGCGAGCAAACCAAGTTTGAATACGGCAAGATTGGCGAGAAACGCCACCTGGTGGAGGAGAAGCTGGGACAATTGCGGGGCACTGAGGCCGTCACCCGTGACGGCCACAAGGTGATTGTTTCAGCCAATGTCGAGTTGCCGGAGGATTTTCACCTGATCCAGGCCGCCGGTGCGGAAGGTGTCGGGCTTTATCGCACTGAATTTTTATTTCTCAATAGACTGGAACTACCAACGGAGATGGAGCAGTTGGAAATGTATCGCAAGGTGATTGAGGCAGCGCGGCCGTATCCGGTGATCTTCCGAACCCTTGATGTCGGGGGAGACAAGATGCTCGACCATCTTGGAATGTCTGAGGAATTGAACCCGTTCCTGGGCTGGCGCGCGATACGCTACTGCCTGGAACGCAGGGATGTGTTCCGGACCCAGTTGAGGGCGATATGCCGTGCGGGTGCGGGAACGAAGATACGCATCATGTTTCCCATGGTCTCCACGTTCGAGGAACTTCTGCAGGCAAAGGAATTGCTTCGGGATGTGCTGATCGAGCTTGGGCGGGAAAATGAAGGGTTTAGCAAGGAAATCGAAATCGGAACGATGATCGAGACCCCGGCAGCCGCCATGATTATGAACCATCTGGCCCGCGAAGTTGATTTTGTCAGCATCGGCACGAATGACCTGATCCAGTACACGCTGGCGGTTGACCGCAACAATGAAAAGGTGGCGTACCTTTACCAGCCGACGCACCCTGGAATTATCTCGTTGATCCGGCATATTGTGACCCAGGCGCATGAGGCGAAAATATGGGTCGGCGTTTGCGGTGAGATGGCGGGTGAAGTCATTCTGACGCCGCTGCTTCTGGGGCTGGGGGTTGACGAACTCAGCACCGGATCGGTTTATATCTCACGCATCAAAAGCGCCATTCAAAACCTGAACTATGAGGAAATGCGCAAAATGGCGGATGAAGTCTCCATGCTCAATACTGCTGCGCAGGTCATGGATCGGCTCAAGCAGGTTGCCGTTGCCAACTTTGCCGAATTGTTGGATTAGCCTGCATATTTCATACTCATTTCAATGGTCAACCTGTTAGCGCCGGGACGTAATAGCGGAAAGACACGAGCTGGGCATATGCAGGCTATGTAACCCGGATGTTCCTGCACCCCAGTTCCCGCCATACTTTGGAGCAGGGCACTTTGAAGCGGCTTTCTGAAGCGTGTGAAACATCCGGGTTAGGATTGGATCCTCACGGTTTTTTAACGCAAGGCGCCTGCGACGCTCTCAAGGGTGCGATGGAAATCTTGAAACTGGGACTGGTTTCAGATCGCGGCCGCTTTTTTGTTGTAACCCGAGGTGATGGCGGCTTTGACGAGGCCTGAGCCGAATTCCCAGAACGGTCCGGGGAAGCTGGCAATATTCCCGACCACATCATCCAGCGCGTTGACAAAACGTTCGATTTCCTCGTCGCCGATAATCAGCGGCGGCAGGATTTTTAACACATCCATGTGATGTCCGGCCACCTGCGTCAAAATGCGATGCTTCGAGAGCAGTTGAGTGACGACCATTTGCGGGAAAAGCCCCTTGTCCACGGCGTGGACCGCTTTCCAGGCCACTTTCAACTTGAGGGAAGAGGGTTCCTTGAACTCGATTGCAATCATGAGCCCCTTGCCGCGTATTTCCTTGATGATGTCGTGCTTTTCCTGAAGGCTGCGCAGGCGCCGTATGAGTTGCTCGCCGCGTTTTGCCGCGTTTTCCACGATTTTTTCATCGTCCAAAATTTCCAATGTCGCAAGGCCGCAGGCCATCGCCAGGTTGTTCCGCCCGAATGTGGTGGAATGGACCACGCAACGGTCGAGGCTGGAAAAAACTTTTTGATAGATTTCGCGGCGTGTGACAAACGCGGCGGCAGGAACATAGCCGCCGCTGAGCGCCTTAGCGATGGTGAGAATGTCAGGCTCCAGGTTCCAATGCTGGAAGGCGAAGAACTTGCCCGTTCTGCCAAGCCCGGTTTGCACTTCATCGGCGATAAACAACGCCCCGTATTTGCGGCACAGCGCCTGGGCTTTCGGGAAATAATCGTCGTCGGGGATATAAACGCCCTTGCCCTGCACCAGTTCGGCGATGAAGCAGGCGACATCGCCCGCGCGCAGCTTGCTTTCGAGGTCTTCGAGATCGTTGTTTTTGACCTGTTCGGCGCCAGGCAGGAAGGGACCGAAACCGTTCTGGAAATTTTTATTGCCGGTGATCGAAAGGGAACCGTAACTCAGCCCGTGATACGAATTTTGCAATGAGAGAATGCGGGTGCGGCCGGTTGCGCAGCGCGCGAACTTGATGGCGCCTTCGACGGATTCGGTTCCGGAATTGCAAAAGAAGACCGCATCGAGACCCGGCCCTGTGCGTTTGGTGAGAGCTTCAGCCAGGAGCCCGCTGAGCAGCGCGCAATCCATTTGCACCATGTTGGGCAGGTCCATATCGAGGACGTCCCGGATGACTTTTTGGACCCCGGGATGGTTCCGCCCGATATTGAAGACACCGTAACCGCTGAGGAAATCGAGGTAGTCCCGCCCGTCCATGTCATACAGATAAGCTCCCTGGGCGCGGGCATAGACCTTGTCGAACCCGATTGTCCTGAGCACCTTGACGAGTGTACGGTTGACGTGTTGATCGTGCAGATCGTAATTTTCCCCGAGTCGGGAAGTAACCAATTCCTTGATATCGAGAGGCATGGGGTGATGAATATGAGTTGTATTGGCCTATGATGCAAGCCGGGATTGATTCGGGGGTTTTGCTGCTCTGCGTCTATTCCTTGAATTCGTTGACCTTCGTCGCTTCGACTTCGATGATTTCGCCCTTTTTGGCGCGCTTGAACCGTTCCTCCGGCCCGATGCTCTGACCGCCGTGTTTCAGGTCATGGATGGCGCGTAAAAAGCGGGTCAATTTACCCAGGGCAATCGACACAACCACCAGCAGGACAACCAAAGAAATGATCAATCTGAACATGGGAATATAAGCCACAAGCTATCAGCCGGCGCCGGATTTAAAAGAAAAAATCATATTGCTTCATGCGGCATCATCGCGAGAAACCAAACCTTTCAAAAAGGTGTTTTGAGCGGGAATGAACGTGAAATTTTGGAGTGCGCCCGCCACGGCGGACGCTTTTTACTCACGACGCATGTCGGAGTTGCACTTTTGCGGAAAATCCAAAGCGGTGTCGCGCCTTCGGCTTGCCACCGCACTCCAAATTGGCAGATGCAGATCCGCATTGAGCGAGGTTTTAGTCCGAAACATGTGAATTTTTCCATCCGTAGGCTGGAAAAATTCACCCTCTCAGGCCAACGGGCGTGGAGAGAATTTCCTTCAACACAACCGCATCGCGCAGGGAAGGCTTGTCGCGTAGAAACAACCGGAGTTTTCCCGGTGGCTTGGCCGTTTCCACAGACTGCAAGGGACCGGCATTTCCGCCCGTTTTCAGGTGGCGCCGGTCGCCGGGCTGCCCGCCCGCCCGCGTTTCGAGATTCGTTTCAGGAGGAATGATTTCGTCAAATTTTGACATGGGCCGGTCGGGCATGGGCACTCGCGTGGGAGTTTTGACCGGACGGTGCGTTTGCGCTTTTTTAACGGGCGGCAACGGAGGTGGAGGCGTCACCTGAGTCTGGGCCGGGGGAATTGCGGGCTTTTGGCCGAGCGCCTCCATCAGATCATTCCACTCCGTGCGCGGCGCCGGCGCATGATCCGAATTTGGATGTGCAGGTGGAGTGTTAGGATGATCGTGCTCTTTTAATTTGTTCCTGGCCATCCACTGAACCACGGCGCCGCCAATGACGAGCACCGGTATGATGAGGTCGCCGAGGTTCATGGTTCAGCCTTCAGTTTGTGTTCCGATCTCAGCTCTGCTTCGGAGTTCCCGGCGCCGAGTCGGTGGCGATGGCGGAACGCATGGCGGTGTCGGCCTGGATATTTTTATATTTCATGTAATCCAAAATTCCGAGATTTCCGCTGCGGAATGCCTCGGCCATCGCCATTGGAATCTGGGCTTCCGCCTCGACGACTTTGGCGCGCATTTCCTCAACGCGGGCTTTCATTTCCTGTTCTGTCGCGACAGCAGCCGCACGGCGGACTTCCGCACGGGCCTGGGCGACGCGCTTGTCGGCTTCAGCCTGGTCCGCCTGCAACCGGGCGCCGATGTTTTCGCCGACATCCAGGTCCGCGATGTCGATGGAAAGAATTTCAAAGGCGGTTCCGGAATCCAGGCCGCGCTGAAGAACCGTTTTGGAGATTTTATCGGGAGCTTCGAGCACGTCCTTGTAGGTGTCGGAGGAACCGATGGTCGTGACAATGCCTTCGCCGACGCGGGCAATGATGGTCTCCTCCGTGGCGCCGCCGACAAAGCGGCCCAGGTTGGTTCGCACGGTCACACGGGCGCGGGCGCGCAGGCCGATGCCGTCCTTGGCGACTGCTTCGATTGTGGTTTTGCCGGAGGCGGGATTCGGGCAGTCGATGACACGCGGGTTCACCGAGGTACGCACGGCCTCGAAAACCGATTTACCGGAACCGGAGGTGGCGAGGTCGATGGCGCAGGCGCTGTTGAAGTCGAGGTTCAGCTTGGCTTTGTCGGCCGCAATCAAGGCCCTGACTACTTCGTTCACGTTGCCACCCGCGAGAAAGTGGGTTTCCAATTGGCGGCTTTCGACATTGATGCCGGCGCGCACGGCGGTGATGCGGGCATTTACGATGAGGGAACTGGGGATGTTCCGGAAGCGCATCGCGATGAGGGTCATGATGCTGACGGGCGCTCCGGAGGTCCATGCCCGGATCCAGAGCCCGAAAAAGTTGAAGATGATGACCAGCGCAACGAGGACGACGACGCCTATAATGATCCCGATGAATGACATAATAATTTTTCCTTGGGTTGTTTGAGATTAAGATTAAAAAATCCGATCAGAGAGCTTCTATAGTTTGCGAACCATGATACGCGCGCCGTCCACTTTCACAACCTTTATGTCCGTGTCGGGAGGAATGGGCTGCCCTTCGGTGATCACATCCACCCGCCGCCCCTGGATTCGTGCCGTGCCGGAAGGACGCAGCAGGCTCACGGTTTTTCCGGTGCTGCCCAGCAGGCCCGCATTTTCATCCGCCCTGGGAGCGGAGGTGTTGTCCAGGCTCAAGACTTTGCCGAGCGCCGAACGCGGAAAATATTTCATCCAAAGCAGAAACAGGATGATGCCGAGGGAGAACTCCGCTCCAAGCACCGAAAGGCCCGCATTGGCGCCATAAATCGACCAGGCCCTGGCGGCCGCGCCCAACAGGCAGACGATACCCAGAATCCCGGCGATCAGGCCCGGAAGAAAAATTTCCGCCGCCAGCAACAGGATTCCGGCGAGGATGAGGCTGACAATTCCGATCATGCCGCCTCCACGATGATATGGCCGCCTTCCGTCTGGATCACGCGGATACGCTGTCCGGATTGGATGAAATCACCGAGCGTGATGACATCGACCGGTCCGTGCCCGAAGTCGGCTGTTCCACTGGGGCGCAAAAGGGTCAGACTCATGCCGGTATCGCCAACTCCGATGCCGCTGGGTTCCTCGGCGGTCGTCGTGGGGTTGACCGTTTGCAGCACCAGCCTGTGATAGAGCGGTGTCTTGGGTAAAACTTTTGCCAGCACCCACATGCCGGCCAGTGTGATCGCAAATGAGATCCCCAGCTTGGTCATGGGAATCTCCAGTTGCGGCATGGTGGGCATCACGGGATCCGTGGGATATTTGTCCACCATGGCTTTTAAAATGGAAATCAGAATCAGCGCCGCGCCGGCCAGACCGGGAAGGATGTGGCCGGGCAATACGAACAATTCAATGGCCAGCAACAATACGCCAAAAAAGAACATCATGACGTATTCGTAGCCCGACAATCCGGCGATGTATTGGCCGAAAAAGAAGACCAGGGCCAGAGCCACCGCGCTGATTCCAAAAACTCCGAAGCCGCCGGTTTTGAATTCGATGTACCCGCAGAGCAAAGCTCCGGCGAGCAGAAAAGGCGAGATCATGACAATAAAGCGGCCGAGTTGTTCAAAGCCCGTGGGTTCGATTTTCAGCACCTTGGCCTGCCCGCCGCCAATTTCTGTGATGAATGCGTCGAGGCTGGATACAGTCCCGGCGCTTAAAAGAGGCTGGGGCGGATTGCCATACCGGGCTTCGGCTTCCTTGCTCGTGAGAGTCAGCAGTTTGCCTTTGGGGAGAAGTTCCTTACCGTCGATGAGCAGCCCCTGCTCGCGGTCCACCATGGCGTCGAAGACGGCGGGATTGTGGCCCTGCCGTTCGGCATTCGCCCGGACCAGGCCGCGGACGGCTGAAGTCATTTTTTCCTCGACGCTTTTGGATACGGTTTCCACGCCGCCGCCGCCGGACGACATGATGATGGGCGTGGCCGCGCCTATCACGGCACTGGGTGCCATATAGATTTTATGGGTCGCAGAGGCGATGAAGGCACCGGCGGAAAAGGCCTTGGTGTCGATGTAGGTGTAAAGCTGGTCCTGATGCTGGAAATGGTTCAGAATGGCAATAATTTCCTCCGTATTATCGATCCGCCCGCCGTTGGTGTCCATGTGCAGGATGACGGCGTCCGCCTGCTTGTCGATGGCCTCCTTGATTCCGCGCCGGACAATGAAGACCATGGAAGTGTCGATATCATCGCGGATGGGGATGACATAAATGAGGGAAGGCTTGGCGGGGGTGGGGGCTGGCAGTGGTGACTGGGCGGTAATGGCAGCGGGTTCAGACCAGCAGACCGGGCTGATACAGACGAGGATGAGGCAAAGGATGCGTTTCATAAGTGGAGGACGGGCGCGGGGCGCATCATCCATAAGGTACATCAATAGACAACGGCAGGCGTCTTGCAAGATTTGTTAGCGATTAAAGAGCCGTCCGAGAAAACTTTTCTCGGCAGGTTTGTCTGGGACCACAGACGCCGACTCCATCTCCACTTCCGGTTCGGGGATGGCGAATTCCTCGGGCCGGGCTTCCTTGCTCAGGCGCAGGCGGATTTTTGTGAGTTCAAAAAGCGCAGCCTGGTCGGAGGCGGGCCGGTCTTCCGGTTTTTTCGCCAGCAGCCAATAGACCCATTGGCACAGGGTTTCATCCAGATCTGGTTTGTAGTCGTGAAGCGAGGCCGGGGTTTGGTGAAGATGTGCTTTCGCGAGCGCCATCATTTCATCCACTCCCGGGAAGGCGATGGCGCCGGAAAGGGATTGGTAAAAGACATGGCCGAGGGAATAAAGGTCGGAGCGCGCATCAAGGGGCTTTTGGGTCAACTGTTCCGGTGAAATGTAATAAATGGAACCGTAAAGCTCCTCGTTTTCTCCCACATGTGCGGTTTCCTCCACAAGCCTGGCAACTCCGAAGTCGAGGATTTTGACGGTGAAATTGGGGTTCGGATAGTTGTGCAACATCAGGTTCGCCGGCTTGATGTCGAGATGCAGCAGGTGCCTGCGGTGGGCGGCGCCCAGGCCCTCCAGGCATTGCGTGGCAAAATGCAGAAAGGTGTTTTGGTCAAAAGGCGTGTTGCGGATGATTTCCGACAGACACGGCCCGTCCACAAATTCCAGCACGAAAAAATAGCCCCGGCTGTCCATGGAAAAATCCAGGATGCGGATGATGTTGCGATGCCGCAGCTCGGAGAGCACTTTGGCTTCACGCTGCGTTTGCTCAATGACGGAAGCCGGGATTTGCTTGTCGTCTTTCAGGCGCTTGACCGCGACCCGGGTCTGGCTTTCCCTGTCCAGGCAGAGATAGACTTCGCCCAACCCGCCGACTCCGAGCAGGGAAAGGACCTCGTAACGGCCCGCGATGACATCTCCTGGTTCTTGCAAGCCCATGTTGTTAATGCCGAGCAGTGTAGGGTTGGGTTCGATTCCGGCCTTGTACTTATTGGGAAATGGCGTATCCTTTTTTGCTGATGCGCCGAATCAGGTTAAGGGTGGAGTAAAACCGGGTTCTGGAAAGTCATTTTTTTTACATGGATTTTATGATAGCACCGTTGGTTCAACAGAAAACAGTCGAAAAGGTACTGATGGGCGGGCGGGTCACTCGTGACGAAGCCCGGGAGTTGTATGATCTGCCTCTGCCCGAGCTTGGGCGGCTGGCGGACGAGCGCCGCAAACAGATCAAAAAAGGCTCCTATGGCGGGCGCGGGAACGAGATTGTCACTTACATCATCGACCGCAACATCAACTACACCAATGTCTGCAATGTGTATTGCAAGTTCTGCAATTTTTATAGAACGGAAAAGGATGAAGACGCCTACATTTTGACCCACGGGCAGATCGACGAAAAAATCGACGAGCTGGTGGCATTGGGCGGAACGCAAATTCTCATGCAGGGCGGGCATCATCCCGATTTGGGAATCGATTTTTATCTGGATCTGTTGGGCCATATCAAAGCCCGCTACCCGCAGGTGAACATTCACGGATTTTCACCGCCGGAATTCAATCATTTCGCCTCCGTTTTTAACATGCCAATGGAGGAAGTGATCCGGAGGTTCAAGGAAGCGGGTTTGGGCAGCATTCCCGGCGGCGGCGGAGAAATTCTGGTCAACCGGATACGGGAACGGATTTCGCCCTTGAAATGCGACGCGGACCAGTGGCTTCGCGTGATGGAACTGGCGCACGCGCAGGGTTTGAATTCCAGCGCCACAATGATGTTCGGCCATGTGGAAACGGTCGATGACCGGCTGGAGCATTTGCAGCGCTTGCGCGACCTGCAGGATCGCACGCACGGCTTCACCGCTTTTATCTGCTGGACCTTTCAGGCGGAGGGCACTGTCTTGAAGGCGGAGACGGTGGGTTCGCACGAGTATCTGCGCATGCAGGCGCTGGCGCGCATCTTTTTGGACAATTTTGATAACGTTCAGGCTTCCTGGGTGACGCAGGGGCCGCAGATCGGACAGGTGGCGCTCAAATTTGGCGCCAACGACTATGGCAGCCTGATGATGGAGGAAAATGTGGTCTCGCAGGCGGGGGCGAGCTTCCGTCTGACCTTGGATGACATCAAACGCCATATCACGGCAGCCGGCTACGAACCCCACCAGCGCAACAACTGGTATCAGTTGTTGAATTAGCCGGTTGCACCACGAGCAGGGTGTTTGTTGGCCGAAAAAAGTTGGCGCTCACTCCATTTTTCGACTAGTTTTTCTGCATGTCAAAAATCATTCCTCTTATCAGTTCAGGCGTCGCGGGGCCGTTGGGTGTGTTGCATCTGCCCCGTCTCTGGTTGAAAGTCTCACTCGAAGCGCGTGGCAAGCTGGCCGACGGATATCCCGGCATCGGCGCCGGCTACGACTCGATGGTCATCAAAGGCCTCGGCCTTACGCCCGAAGCGGTGAAGGATTTTATCAGCACGAAACGTCCGAGCTATCCCGAGTTCGAGGCTTGGATTGCCAAACAGCCGGGCGTGAAGCTCGACAAAGCGAATGTTCACAAACTGAATCTTTCCATCGCGGGCTACATCCACGATGACGCCACGCGCAAGCAGATCCTCTCCGAGAACGGGTTGAAGGACGATGGGACGGTGCTGTCGGATGCCATTGATCTCAACAATCTGGACGACTGGTGTCTTTTCCATCAGGCCGAGTTGAAGTAACAGCCGCGAGTAAAAGCTGTTTACCGCAGAGTCGCCGAGTCCGCTGAGAAGACAGCGGAAGCATGGTGCGCATCTTGACATTTTTCCAATCCGGTAATACCGTAATACCCATGACCACGCTCACATTCAAGGTGGATGAAGACGAGGCGCGGAGCCTGCACATGGCCGCCCGTCGCGCGAAGTTGACGCTCTCGGAGTATTTGCGCAGGCAGATTCGTGTGAATACCGCCAAAGCGAAGCCGGTGGGGCAGATTAAATGCCGCCACACCGGGGCCATGATTTTCGCCCCGGCTCCGCAGCATCCGCCGCTGACCACGAAGGCGGTGAGGAAAATGCTGGCTGACTTTCCATGAAATACCTGCTGGATGTGAATGTGCTGGTGGCCTGGGGCTGGGCCGACCATGCGGATCATGACCGCGTGGCACGCTGGGTAAGCAAGGTGAGGAAAAAGGGTGGAGATGGCCTGCTGACTTCGGCCATTCCGCAGTTGGGGTTTGTGCGGGTTTCGGTGCAGCGCACGGGCGGACAGGTTTCACCCGAGGCAGCGGGCCGGGTGCTGTCGGGCATGTTGCAGTCGCTGGGCGCCAGGCATGAGTTTATCGCCGATGACCAGGAAGCGTCCCAACAATGGCCGTCGTGGTGTCATGGCGCATCCAGAACCACGGATGCTCATCTGCTTGCGCTTGCCAAGTCGCACGGGGCGGAGTTGGCGACGCTGGATCTGGAAATTCCGGGCGCCGCAGTCATTGGTTGAAATGAGGCGCAGCGCAGAGCGCAAGGAACAAAGCGAAGGCTTGTCCGCAAAAAGGCGCAAAATACGCAAAAGGGGAAACGCGAAATCAAATCTGTGATGCGCTTGCTTCGTCAATGTCAAGCGTTGACTCCCTTTCCTTGGTTCAGATGCGCAGCGGTGCAGGCAGGATGCGGTAGTGTTATTGGTTCGCCAGGAGCGCGGGCATCCTGCCCGCAGTCGAAGGCGTCCCGCCTGCGACACTGCCTTCCGTTCGGCAACTCCGACATGCGTCGCGAGTGTTCCAGATGCCGAACGGTGCGACCGGGCCGGTCGCGCTCCTTATCAAGAAAGAATGGAATCAGCCAGCCGGTTCACGGCGCTGAGCACGGCTTTGATTGACGCCAGTTCGATGCTGGTATCCACCCCGGCGCCGAAGGCGGTCTTGCCGTTTTTGTCCCGGACCTGGATGTACGCAATGGCGCTGGCTTCAGCCCCGGAACCCAGTGAGTGCTCGGAGTAAAAAACCACCTCGAACGGTTTTGCGCCCGCAGTTGTCAGGCCATGCACAAAGGCCGCTATCGGCCCGTTGCCTTCGCCGGTGACATCGATCCGCTTGCCGTCCTTCAAAACCGTCGCGCGGCAGCGCAGCAGTCCCTTGGTTCCGTCGGCATGGAAATGCTCCAGCACATAAGGAGCACGGCGCTCGATGTATTCCTTCCAGAAAAAGGCGCGCAGTTCCGAGGCATCGACTTCGCGCCCCAGCCGATCCACTTCCTCATTGGCCAGCTTGCCAAACTCAATCTGCAGCGGTTTGGGCAGATAAATGCCGTATTCGCTTTCCAGCAGATACGTGATGCCGCCCTTGCCGGACTGGCTGTTGACGCGGATGACCTCGCTGTATTCGCGAGTGATGTCGGACGGATCGATGATGAGATAGGGCACGTCCCAAAGGCCGTCCCTGGATTTTTTCATCGCGGAAAAACCCTTCTTGATCGCGTCCTGGTGTGAGCCGGAGAAAGCCGTAAAGACCAACTCGCCGCCATAGGGCTGGCGGGCCGGAACTTCCATTCCCGTGCAGTGCTCGTACACCTCGCGCAGGCGGGGGAGATCCTTCAGCTTCAATCCGGGTGAAATACCCTGCGTGTACAAATTCAACGCGACGGTGACGATGTCCAGGTTGCCGGTGCGCTCGCCGTTGCCGAACAAGGTGCCCTCGACCCGTTCCGCGCCCGCGAGCAAGGCCAGCTCGGTCGCCGCCACGCCGGTGCCGCGGTCGTTGTGCGTATGCACGCTGATGATGACCGATTCCCGGTTTTTCAAATGGCTGATGAACCATTCGATCTGGTCGGCATAGACGTTGGGCATGGCCACTTCAACCGTGTCTGGCAGGTTCAGGATCATTTTTTTGTCAGGAGTCGGCTGCCAGACGTTCATGACAGCCTGGCAGACTTCCAGGGAGAATTCGACTTCGGTGGCGGAAAAGCTTTCTGGTGAATATTGAAAAACCACATCCGTCCCTATCAGGCGTGGCACGCGGTCCTTGATCCATTGCGTACCGCGGACGGCCACCTGCACGATGTCAGGCTTTTCCATGCCGAACACGATGCGGCGTTGGGCGGGCGATGTGGAGTTGTAGAGATGAATGATGGCCTTTTTGGCGCCGGTCAGCGATTGTACCGTGCGTTCGATCAATTCCTCACGCGCCTGCACCAACACTTGGATCGTGACGTCGTCCGGGATGCGGTTTTCCTCAATCAAGCGGCGCATGAATTCAAATTCGGTGTTGGAAGCGGCGGGGAATCCCACTTCGATCTCCTTGAAGCCGGTTTTGACCAGGGCATCGAAGAACTCCAGTTTCTGCGCGACATTCATGGGAATGGGCAGGGCCTGGTTGCCGTCGCGGAGATCGACGCTGCACCAGATGGGGGCGCGTGAAAGCGTGCGTGTGGGCCATTGGCGGCCGGGCAGGACGACCGGCGGGAAAGGCCGATATTTTTTGCTGGGGTCTGTTATCATAAAAAAACCATTAAAATGTTAAGTTAGTAAATTAAGCAAGTCATTAAGTCAGGCTATGCGAAAAACCGTCGGGAGAAAAGCCTGGAGCTCGAGGAGCTGGGCGGCGCGTTATAAAAGCAGACCGTACCGGCTCTGGAGTCCAGGGCGGCTAAGTCGTGCGAGAGCGGTATAACGCGTGTGCATGATTTATTCTTTATTAACGCGGCAAATCGGGTATGTCAAGGAGCAGATGACCAACGTCTTTTGAACCACGGATGGACGCAGATAAACGCGGATATGAAAGGCTAGGCCTGAGATTTGAAACTGAAAACTTGCAACTTGAAACTTCACCCTTCCAGGTTTTGTACATTCCTGAATTATGCCGCACTTGTGCTGCTGCTTTCCGCATCCATGGCGGGAGTGCAGGCAGCGCCACCCACGGTGGAGCAGGTGAAGGAATTGCGCCAGAGGTATGAGCAGGCAATCCGACTCTACCAGGAAGGAGAGTATAGCAAATCTATAGAGCTTTTCGAGCACAATCTCGCCGTAGATTCCGCGTCGAAGGGTTCGCTGCTTTTTTCCGGGCTGGCTTATCTGCAACTGGGCCAGTTTGAAAAGGCTGATGAACGATTCGTCCGATTTCTCAAATTGGAGCCTCTGAATGAAGTCGGCTTGATCGGCGCGATCAAAGCCAGGCAGACGCTCGGCCAAGCCGCTGAGGTGGAACGCCTGCGGAAAATTTTGCAGGACGAACGCGATTCCGGAAAAAATCCCAGGTTGAATGCCCTCCTCAGCTATGAGCGCCAGACGATTCGGCTTCCCGATGGCTCGCAAATTTCCATCCTGGAAAATCTGGATAAAAACGGGACGTATGTGTGGGCGTATTTACTGGTGGCTTCGGACAAAAAAGTGGTCAAGAGAAGGCTGGAGCTGGCGCCAGCCCCGCCGGAAACCGCCGGAGTGAAGTTTTTGCTTGGGGAAGTGCAAAGCGAAGGCGGGAAAACGACGGGCTACAAGATCCACCGTTTTTACACGGCGCTGCCATCGTTTGAGAAGGCGCGCGAAGAAGCGGTGAAGCTGTTGGAAAGTAAGCAGTAAAAGCCTTGGGCGGGACGCCCAAGCCACAAAAAAACCCGCCCTGTTTCCAAGGCGGGTTTTTGCTTTCTCCGGTTTGACCCGAAAATTATTTCTTTGAGCCGGCCACTACAATCTGGCGGCCCATGAAATCGGTCCGATGATATTTTTCGGAGGCTTCCTTTGCTGTTTCCAGGGAGCCCATTTCGACAAAGCCGAATCCCTTCGAGTTGGAACGGGCGTCGCGTACGATTTCGACATTGATCACCTGGCCAACCTTGGAGAAGTGATCGAACAGATCGCTTTCCGAAGTTTCATAGGGCAGGTTGCCGATGTACAGGCGCGGGGTCAGCACCTCGGGCTTTTCGTTGGACTCGGGCCGGGGCTGGCGTTCGCTCCGTGCCGCGAAATCCGGACGTCCATTCGCCCTGTTTCTATTCGGGGCCTGTGCATTGTCCTTTTTGCCCAATCCCAGCAGCTTGCTGAAGAAGGCGATCACAGGGTTGGTTTTGGTTTGGGGCTTTTGGCCCGGGTTGCGATTGCGGTCTCCGGGGTGGGGGCGCATTCCGCCGCGACGGCGGCGTCCGCCGCCGGATCTGGGGCGGCCCGATCTTTGCATGTTCATGTTACAAGTTTGCCCAAGGAAGGATCTGCGAATCCGAATTCGGATTTAAAAGCCTGCGGCGCAGGTCAGGCACTCTGATGGGAAGGGTGGATCAAAACGCAAACCCTTGGAGCCAGTCCAACTCGGAACATGAGGACTTTCTCCATTTCTGGCGCAGATCCCGGTGAGGGGACCGGCAAAATTTCCGATAATTCAGCCAAGGTCATAACGTTTCCGGTCGATTCATATCTAAAGACCGAATATTTCCCAAAAGAGTATCGCCAGCAGCTTTCGAACCGGGCGTTCAGTGCGCCATGTGCAAGCGGTTCATTCGCAAGTATCCAAGCCGGTCATTTTGAAATGGTTCAGGTCAGGTGCTGCAATTTTATCCCGGCAATCCACAATTCAGATTGCTTCGGCAGCTCCTCCAGTTGACCCGGCTAAATCCCTGAGCGTAACTCCTTTCTCAGCATTTGATCTTATTTGAATAAGCAGGCGCGGCAATACAAAACATAAAAAACAGGATATTAAATCCTGTAAATCATTCAAAGCAAGTAGGTTAGGATGTGGATCGGGCCTGCTTGGCAGGATCTGTCCGTTTTCACAGCTTCTCAGAAGCAAACGGCGGGATGGGGCAGCCCAGACTGGCCGAGATGGCGCGCAGCAATTCCCCTTCTTCCAGATTGATCTGTTGATCCGTCATAACCGTGCTGGCGCAGGCGTAAAGGATGTTTCTTCGGATGAGCGGCGCAGCCAGGACGATTTGATTCAAAGCCGCGTCCACTGCGGACAAGGCGCATGATTCAGGCGGCGGCAGGGTAAAATTCTGTCCGGTGACATTGAGCTGGCTCGTTCCCTTGTTGAAAGCGGCGAGCATTTCATCTTCGCCGCCATCTTTGACGCGGGCCAGGGCTCCAAGCAACGTAACTGCAGCGTCCAGGACCGGCAGGAGGGACTGGTAGCGGATCTTGGGCGGCGGCGAGGGATGGAAGTGCGCATCGAGATGGTAGCGCAGCATTTTTTGCAGGGTGTATTCAAAAAGGGAAATCTGGCCGTCGGCCTCGGCGAGGCGCGTGAGCATGCCGGTGAAGGAATCGTATTGGCCTGCGGACATCTGGCGCAGGGCGGGGGTGGCGAGGTCAACAAGTGAAAGCTGATGGTTAGTCTGCAGGGAGGCCAGGCTTTTCTCCAAGCGGCTGATTTCCAGGCAGACGGGCGCTTCCGGGCTGTTTTGCAGCAAAGCCATCTGGCTTTCCGCCGATGCGGCGTTATCGGAAAGCAAAAGGCTGAAAATAACGGCTTTGGCTTCCAAGGGATCACGGCAGGCCTGCTGAAGCTCTGCCGGGATTGAATCCAGAATGCCGCGCGCCAGTTCAAGATGGCCCGGGTCTGGAGCTCCGGCGTATTGGATGAAACCCGAGGCTGGTGTGTTGCTCAGGGCTGAGAGACCCAGCGCGGCGTTTAATCCAAGATCGGATATTGCGGGTTGAATTGCGGCGCTTTCTTCCGATGGCAAGGGGGCGAGGGAGTCGGGTGAAAAATCGGGTTCAATGGCGCGGATGCGTTCCACAACCGGCGGGTGTGTTGCGAAAATGTTGTCCCAAAAACTGTTGTGCGCGTTGCCGAAGAAAAAGTGGCTGGCCTTGGATGCCTGGGGCGATTTGATGGAGGAACCTTCAGCCAACCCTGCGATTTTTTTCAGCGCGTTGGCAATGCCGTCCGGGTTGCGGGTGAACTGGACGGCGGCGGCATCGGCGAGAAATTCGCGCTGGCGGCAGACTGCGGCCTGGATCAGCCGTGTGAAAAAATAGCCGATGGAGCCAATGATGCAAAGGGCGAGTCCTGAGGCGAGAAGGACCAGGATCACGGGGCCTGCGCCTCCTCTGCCTCTCGAGGAACCGCTGAACCGGACCCTGAACGGAAGCTGGATAATTTGTTTGCCGGTCAACGCGATGAAAAGGATGCCGAAGGTCAGGCAGGACAGGCGCATGTTCATGCGCATATCGCCGTTTAAAATGTGGCTGAATTCATGGGCGATGGTTCCCTGCAACTCGTCGCGGCTCAAGCGGCGGATGCAGCCGCGGGTGACTCCGATGGCCGTGTCGGCGCTTTTATAGCCGGCGGCGAAGGCATTGATGCCGGGCTCCTCGTCGAGCACATACGTTTCCGGCATGGGAGTGCCGGAGGCTATGGACATTTCCTCAACCACATTGAGCAGTTTTTTTTCGTCCGGGTCCGAGGTCTGGCGGTTGACCGGACGGCCGCCGAGTTCGGAGGCGACCGATCCGCCGCCACGGGCCAATTGATAAATCCGGACGGAGCTTCCCGTGAAAACAACCAAACCAACTCCGAAAAAAACGATCAGGGCCAGTTGAGGGTCCCACCAGGCCGATGGGTTGCTGAACAGCGTGGAAAGGGGGTCCGGAGTGCTTTCAAATCTTCCATAAGTCCCGGCTTGATTAAAATAAAGTGTGCCGACGAGAGCGACGGCATAGACAGCAAGCATTGTCAGGATGACAGCCAGGGAAAAATACAGCACCAAGACCCGCGTTTTTTTTCGCGCCAACTCCTGCTGTTCAAAAAAATCCATGGTTCAAGACCTGGCAGATGCTCGAATACACCAGGGTAAGGCAATGTCGGAGGTTGGAATTTGAATACGAGAGCTCCGTTTTATGAAAATGAAACCTTGGGGGCCGCGCGCTCGGCGTCGTTCGTGATCTGGAAAAGTTCCGCCGCCTGGAAGTTGAGGATACCCGCAACCAGATTATCCGGGAACGTTTCGCGGGCCGTGTTGTAGGACATGACGGAGTCATTGTAAGCCTGGCGGGCGAAGGACACCTTGTTTTCCGTCGAGGTGAGTTCCTCTGAAAGTTGCGCCATTGTTTGGTTGGCCTTGAGGTCTGGATAGGCTTCCACCACGGCCATCAACCGTCCGAGAGCCCCGGTCAGGGTGGATTCGGCGCCGGACAGGCCCTGCATGGCTGCGGTTTCACCGGGATTTGACGCCGCTTTTTGCGCGGCGGAGGACGCCTGGTTGCGGGCGGCAATCACTTCCTCCAGAGTCTGGCGCTCATGGGCCAGATAGCCCTTTGCGGTCTCGACCAGATTGGGTATGAGGTCGTAGCGCCGCTTCAATTGCACGTCGATTTGCGAAAATGCGTTTTTGTAGCGGTTGCGCAGTACAACGAGTTTATTGAAAATTGCGGTGGCCAATATGCCGACAAACAGAACCAGCAACAGCAAGGCGAGCAACAGGGCAATCAGTACAAATAGAGCGGACACAGGGAACCTCCTTTTGATAACTTCACTTTACGGTGATAAAATACCGGCAGCATGGCAAGCAGATTTGCCCGCCCCGGCGGTTTCGCGCGCAATAACCCCGTTCCAGCGATCCGCCGGGGCAGGGGAATTCCGCCGGACTGGCTGGATGGATGGCATTGCCCGGTGCCGGAGCAGTTCGCGGTTGAGCGAGGCCGCGGCCAGGGCCGGTTCGCGCCACCAGGACTCCAGGCACGAGGACAGGGTTTCGAGTTGTTCCGCGCTGAGCGCTGACAAATCTTCATTCGGCAAAAAAAAACCGAGTTCCGCAGAAGTTGCGAGGTTGAGGAATTGAAGCCGTGTCTGAAGGGCGTAGAGATCCCGGCAGGAATCGGCCAGGCGTACGAGCTTCGCGAGAAGCTCCTCAATCCGCTTGTGCCTGTCCGTCGGTTTCATGCGGGTAAATTGCCGAAAACTCTGCGTGATGTCGAGCACGGTGCTTGCCCGGGTTCCTAATGAACACTTGTGGCAGCTTGGAGGCGATATGGAGTGCGGTGGCAAGCCCGGTAGCCGCCGGACGCGACACCGCTTTGGATTTTCTGCAACTCCGACATCCGCCGCGAGTAAAAAGCGCCGTCGCCGCTACGCTCTGCCGGCGCACTCCAAAATTTCGCGTTCATCCCCGCTCAAAACGACTTTTTGAAAGGTTTGGATTCTCGCGATGACGAAGCGCACAACAGCGTTCCGCCGCGACGTACGACGCGGCAATCCATGTTCCGGCGAAATAATAATACGTTGCGGCCCCGCTTACCTTTTTACGGGAGGGGGCGGGGGAGTTGGGGCGGACGCTGCAGGCGCAGGCGCCTGATTCAAACCGCTCGAAGGATTTGGTATGCGAATCTCGACTTTTGCGTCCTGCCGGTATTTTTCAATCAGCTTGCGTGCTTCATCGACGCGGCGTCTTGATTGCAGGGAATTCGCGATCTTGTCCTTGACTTCAGCAAAGGGAACCACGCGTGCTGCGATGCGTTGCACCACTTGGATGATATGATAGCCATCCGCCGATTGGAAAACCGGGCTGATGCCACCGGGCTTGAGGTTCAGTACAGCTTTTTGAAATTCGGGCGGCAGTTGGCTTGGGCCCATTTCCGGCAATTGGCCCCCGCGTGCGCCGCTGGCTTTTTCGTCCGAGACAGCCGCAGCGACCTTGCCAAAATCCTCCCCGCCTGCCACACGTTTGCGAGCCGCTTCCGCTGCCGCTTTCTTCTGGTTTTTGACATCTTCAGTGGCATTCTTGGGGATGGAGATAAGAATGTAGCGCATCTGGAGGCGCTCATCCTGATTCCAGTATTGGGGATTCTGCTCGTAAAACTTTTTAACTTCCGCGTCATCCACAGGCTGGACAGTCGGGTTTTCCTTGGCCACGAGATATTCCAGAGCCACCCGGCGGGCTATGTCATACCGAAGATCTTCTTCGTTGAGGCCGGATTGTGTGAGGTTGGCTTTATACTGGGCTTCGTCCGGGAAGCGTTTTTTCAGGGCGTCAATTTGCTGGTCCACCTTGGGTTTGATTTCCTTGCCAAACACCGGATCGACTTTTTTCAGAATGATCTTTTCGTTGACCATCTCATTGAGTACCTGCCATTCGAGCATGCTGGCTTGCGTGGGATTCAAATCTTCAATACGGCTGCCGAATCGCTTGACGATGCTGGATGCCTTTTTTGTCAGATCGGCGCGGACAATCTTGCCGCCCTTAAAGGAGGCGACAACATAACCCGGATCTTTTGGATTTTTCGGGGAACAGGCGACAACGGCAAGCAGGCACAGCACGGCAATCTGTTTAATTTTCATTCGTGCCGAGATTGAGTGGGAGCGGGGAAATTGGCAAGCACGATTCGCGCATATTCAGCCCAGACGCCGCCATTGGCTGGGGGTCATGCCCCTTTGTCGGCGGAACCAGCGGGCGAAATAATTCTGTTCTGAAAAACCAAGCCGCTCTGCGACTTCAGCCACAGACAGGTTTTGCTTCAGGAGGCGGCCGGAACGGGCCGACAGTTCCTGGTCCCGGATTTGTCCCAGCGTGAGGCCGCATTGCTGTTTCAGCACCCGGTTCAGATAATCCGGTTGATAGCCGATCTTGGCGGCAATCAGATGCAGCTTGAGGCCGGTATTTGTGGGATCCAGAAAGGCCCGGCGAACCCGCTTGAGCAGCGGAGATTCGAAACTTGTTCTGCTCATGGGCAGCCAGCCGACAGTTTTCAAGGCTACATCGAGTATTTCCAAAACCAGACCTGCCACCCGAAACTGGTTCGACGCCAAATCTGACTTCGAACAAGACATTAAATTGGAAAGATGCTGGCGTAGCATGGATAATTGGATCTGGGTCAATTGGCCTGCCAAAGACCGTATGCCGGAATTGGAGCCGCTGAGTTTCAAGTCGATTACCAGGCACAGCGGGCGCTGTCCTTTTGTTTCGCGGAAGGCGTGGGGCAGTCCGGCTCCGGCCATGACAACTGTACCGGTCCGGATGGGAATTTGGCGGGAGTCAATCTCTTGGATACCGCGGCCAATGAAATAGAGCAGGATCTGGTCGAACTCATGGTGGTGGGGTGCGATGGCGTCCAATTCGCGGAGGTGGCGGTTTAATTGGAGGCGCAAAACCCGGGTTCCGGCCAGGTTGAGATCCAGGTTTTGGAGGTAGAGGGGTTTGAAGTCTTTCAACAGAAGGAGAATATCCGTATTAATACAAAAATAAAGTCGGTTTTATGCTAATTTTTGCTTTCTTTTTCTAACAGTACGCCTCCGTTTTTGATACGCTCCGACCCATGCCGCAACCACCCGTAATCCTCATCACCGGCGCCAGCCGGGGCCTTGGCCGTGGGATTGCCCTCCACGCCGCCCGCGATGGTTATTCCATCGTGATCAATTATGCCGGCAATGCCCAAGCCGCCGCCGAGACAGCCGCCCGCTGCAAAGCCGAGGCCAAATCCAGCGCCCAACAATTTATTACCGTTCAGGCGGATATTGGAAAGGCCGCGGACCGCAAACGGTTGTTGGAGGAAAGCCTGGCACAATTGGGGCGCATTGATGCGCTGGTGAACAATGCGGGAATCGCACCGCGAGTCCGCGCGGATCTGACCGAGGCCGGTGAAAACTCATTTGACGAGGTTCTGGGTACCAACTTGAAAGGCCCCTTTTTTCTGACCCAAGCAGTGGCCAATTGGTGGTTGCAGAAAAAATCGGAGCCTTTGCTTTCCGGTGGTTTTAAAATCCTTTTCATTACCTCCATCTCCGCCGACACCGCGTCCATCAACCGCGGCGAATATTGCATTTCCAAAGCCGGGCTTGCGATGGTGAATCAGCTCTGGGCCGTGCGCCTCGCAGGCGAGGGAATCCAATCGTTTGAAATCCGTCCGGGCATCATGGAGACCGACATGACAGCGGGGGTCAAAGAAAAATACGACAAATTGCTGGAGGAGGGCCTGGTTCCGCAAAAACGCTGGGGTTTCCCCGAGGATGTGGGCCGCGCGGTTTGCGCGGTTCTCGGCGGGTCATTTCCGTTTTCGACCGGCGAAGTCATTCATGTGGACGGTGGATTTCATTTGCGACGGTTGTAGCCAATTCATACAAACAGGATTCTGATTCACACCAGACAGAGAAGCGAACATGATCAAAATCAACACCCAACTTCAAGCGGAGGATTTATTACCCATCGTCGAGCGATTTTTTTCGACTTCTGCTTCAAAGATAGAGAATCTGGAGAAACGATGGAATCCGGCTAATGGGACGCCTGTCTTTACCGTTAAAGGCAAGTACACCTCACGAGGCTGGACGGAATGGACCCAGGGATTCCAGTTCGGTTCGGCCCTGTTGCAATTTGACGTGACGGGTGATGAGAAATTCCTTGAACTGGGCCGCCGCGCCACGGTGAGTGTGATGGCACCGCATCTCAGCCACATCGGCGTCCACGATCACGGATTTAACAATGTCAGCACCTACGGCAACCTGCTGCGCTTGATGAAGGAAGGCCGGATCGCCGAAAACGCCTGGGAAAAGAATTTTTACGAGCTGGCGCTCAAGGTCTCCGGTGCGGTTCAGGCTGCGCGTTGGACATGTCTAGGTGACGACGCAGGCTATGTCTATTCCTTCAATGGCCCGCATTCGCTGTTTGCCGACACCATCCGCTCCATGCGCGTATTGGCTGTGAGCCACCTTCTCGGTCACAGGCTCATGGGGGAAATGGACAAGCCTGTCAATCTTCTGGAGCGAGTTCTCCGGCATGCCGAAACTACCGCCCGTTATAATGTGTATTTCGGCAAGGGCCGGGATTCGTACGACATCCGTGGACGCGTCGCGCATGAGTCCATCTTCAATTTGAATGACGGCCAGTACCGTTGCCCGAGCAGCCAGCAGGGCTACTCACCCTTCTCGACCTGGACGCGGGGCCTGTCGTGGATATTGTTAGGCTATGCGGAGCAGTTGGAGTTCCTCGATACCCTTCCGTCCGGCGCTTTTTCCGCATCCGGCGGCAAATCCAGGGTTTTGGAGCGGTTTTTGGAAGTCGCCGAGGCCGTGGCGGATTTTTATCTGGAGTACACACCCACCGATGGGATTCCCTATTGGGACACGGGTGCTCCCGGCTTGGCGCAGATGGGGGATTATCTCGAAAAGCCGTCAGATCCGTTCAATCTTCATGAGCCTGTGGACAGTTCAGCCGCCGCTATTTCCGCCCAAGGCCTGCTGCGCCTCGGATCTTATCTGCAAAAGCGGAATTCCCGCGCCAAGGGCAGGCTTTATTTCCAGGCCGGGTTGACTGTCGCTCAGTCCTTGTTCAGCGATCCGTATCTTTCTGAAGACCCCGCGCATGAGGGGCTTCTGCTTCACTCGGTGTACCATCGCCCGAACGGCTGGGACTACATTCCGCCCAAACAGAAAGTGCCATCCGGCGAGTCCTCGATGTGGGGGGATTACCATGGCCGTGAACTCGCTCTGTTGCTGTGGCGCCTGGGCCAAAAGCAGACCTACCCCGCTTTCTTTAAAATTAAATAACGGAACACTGGAGTCTATTTATGGAAAAAATCAAGATCACGCGCATTCCTTCACTCAAAACGGTTGACGCCTTCAGGCAGTTGGTTTCCTCCCTGCAGATTGATTTGCAGGCCGATGACACCATCAAGCAGGGCGCCGAATCGCCGCTTTCAAAATCCATCCAATGGGGAAAACGCAAGATCGGCAACCGGATCGCCATCCATCCGATGGAAGGCTGGGATGGAACAACAACCGGCGGCGTCACGGAACCCATGCTCCGGCGCTGGCAGCGTTTTGGCGAAAGCGGCGCGAAGCTCATCAGCGGCGGCGAGGCCATGGCGGTGCGCCCCGATGGACGGGCCAATCCGAACCAGATCATCATTCAGGAGCAGAATAAGGACGGCATTGCCCAATTGCGGCAAACCCTGGTTGACGCCCATAAGGAACGTTACGGGAATACAGACGATCTGGTGATAGGCTTTCAATTGACGCACTCGGGCCGTTTTTGCCGCCCGAATGACAAGTCGCGTTGGGAGTCGCGCATTGCCTATCGCCACCCGATTCTCGACAAAAAATTCAATGTCACCAGCGACGAACAAATTCTGAGCGATGACGATCTCAAGCGCCTGATTGAGGACTACGTCAAGGCGGCCAAAGTGGCCCATGATGCGGGGGCCGATTTCGTGGATGTTAAACATTGCCACGGCTATCTTTTGCACGAGTTCCTGGGCGCACATACGCGTCCGGGCGAGTTCGGCGGGTCGTTTGAAAATCGCACCCGCATGGTCCGCGACATCGTGGCGGGGATACGGGACGCAGTGCCGGGGCTGGGAATCGCAGTTCGACTGAGCGCGTTTGATTTTGTGCCGTTCAAACCCAATCCGGCGCTTGCCGAGCCCGGGAAAATCGGCCCCGGCATGCCTGAAGATTATTCGCATTGCCTGCCCTACAAGTATGGGTTTGGCGTGAATCAGAATAATCCTGTTGAATGCGATCTCACGGAAACATTCAAGTTACTGGAACTACTGCGCAGTCTGGACGTGCGTCTTGTCAACTTGAGCGCAGGCAGCCCGTATTACAATCCGCACATCCAACGCCCGGCGGCGTATCCGCCCTCGGACGGCTACCAACCGCCGGAAGACCCGCTGGTCGGCGTTGCGCGCCAGATCAATGTGGTCCGGCAGCTCAAAGCCAAATTTCCCGACATGATCCTCGTCGGCACCGGTTATTCCTACCTGCAGGAATTCCTCCCGCATGTCGCCCAGTATTATCTGGCGAACGGGCATGTCGATATCGTGGGCATCGGGCGCGCGGTGTTGTCGTATCCGACCATCCTGAATGACGCGCTGGCGCAGGGGAAATTGCAGCCCCGGTACATTTGCAGGACTTTCAGCGATTGCACCACGGCGCCGCGAAACGGGCTCAGATCGGGTTGTTATCCGCTCGACGACTACTACAAGGTGTTTGAGGATGCTCCCAAGCTGAAAGAGATCAAGAAGAAGCAGGGGGTATAACCCGGCTGTCTCGGCATCCGGGTTAATTACCGTGATGTTCCTAAGCGGACGGGAGTCTTGCGGGAACTTCCCTGCTTATTCTCCGAGGATCAAGTCGCCCACGATATCGATCAACTTGTTCGATACGTCGCCGAACCAGCCAATATAACCGCAGCGGCCGGTTCCGTCGTCCTCGTTGACAATCATGGCGGCGCCAAGATCGGCGCCGACGTGCGGTTCAAATGGCGCAAGTTTGGCCCATGGAATTGCTATCTCATACGTGGCGTTGCCATTGGCTCCGCGCTTCATCGTCACGATGACGTCTTTTTGTATTCCACTCGGCACCGAGGAGCTTCCCGTCAAAGAGTACCAAGCCTCGGGCCCTTTGGTTCCGACAGCGAAGACTGCATCATACTTGCCGGGTTTCTCCTCCTGATCGCGCTTGGGGTCGAACAGAAACTGCACCCCATCGCCGGCATAGAGATCACCATCTGCGCCGACATTGCGAAACACGTCATCTGTTACCTCGACTCCGATGTAGAGGTACTTGTTGTCCCACAGACAGCGCTGGGTAGCGGAGAGGTCGTCAGGGCCTTTCCAAGCTTTGCCTTCGCCAAAAGCGAAATATTGGCTGGCTTTATTGAGCAGGCACGGGGTTGCCCGTTTCCATGCTGGCTCGTCAAGAACGCCGTCAAGCTTCACTGCAGCAGCCCGCGGCACGGAGGCAAAGCCGCCGAGCGCGCGGGCGCAGGTAATGGTGCCGCCGTCGGCATCCGTAATGCTCGCTTTCGCGTGATAAAGTTTGAGCGGATCAATCCCAGACAACGGTATTGTCACCATTTGCAGGGAGTTGGCCGCCACGGTGGCCTTGCCGGAACCGGCATCGGCAAGAAAGGCGTTTGTCGGCTGCAACGGGGAAAAATAGCCGCCATGTGTCATCAACTGCTCCCCTGTGAGGGAAAACGTCCAATTCACGGTCTGCGGTTGTGCGGCGAGATTGTTGATCTCAATCTGTACAGACGGCTGGCCGTCAAGAGTGGCTGCGGGCTTGGGCCAAATCGCAACTCCGAGGCGGCCGGCAATGGTCGGACGGGTGGCAAGTTCTGCAATGACCCTTCCCCTGGCGTTGGCGAGGTGGACCAGAAGGTCGCCGGCCTTGGCCATGCTGGCTTCCGGCGAGGCGATTGTAAAGCTTAGAGGATTGCTAGGGTTGCGCTCAACTTTCCATCCCGGAGGGGTAAGCAGTGAAACCAGCTTGGGATCCGCTTTGGTTCCCAGTGTAATGGTCGCAGGCATACCACGAATCAACCGCTCTGGAGCAGAGCTAATCCGGATCTCCGGCTCCGCCAGGCTTTCAGGCAAAGTGGCCGGGCCTTTATAAGAAAGCAGCAGTGGATCCTCGCCGATACTCAACCCGATGCCTGTACCGTTGGCATCAAGCATGGTGCGGCGTCCGTCGATGTGCACGCAGCTTACATCTTTGACCCCGACCAGGGGCAGTACTACATCGGATCTGCCTTTGTCCTTCCACAGGATTGCAAAACACCAGCCGTCGCCATCGCGGAACAGGCAACCGTTGATTCCGTCCTTCCAGGTGCGTTCATTGGCGAACTTCTTGATCAAGATGCCGTTGATCAGGTTATAGTACATTATCGCATCAAGGCGTGGGCTGTTTATATTGTAGCGGCCGTCAAACATGTTGAAGGCGTCGCCGCTCGACCCAACGCCTTTGGCGTCGGTGTCAGGATAAACAGTGTCGAACCATGACATCCAAGCGCCGCCAGCGGCAAAAAAAGTGGCGACCTTTCGTGCCATGTCACTTGCCACATATTGCCGGGTCATGCCTTGGGCATTGAGGCCGGTTTCGGTCACCCAGACTGGCTTTACACAGTGGTACTTCTTCATCAACGCCCCGTAGGCCTCCATGCCAGCCCGCAAGCCTTGCGGCGACTCATAGACATGGTAATTGAAGGCATCGCAGGCATCCTGGAAGCCGAGTTTGAAGTATTCCTCGTCCGCGCTCACCGAGGTGGCAATGACGATGGTCTCCGGGGCGACCTTCTTGATCTCGTCATAGGCGATCTTGTAGCAACGCACAGCTTCCTTTAAACGCTCTCCGGAGTTGCCTGGCTCGTTGCCGAGAACCATCACAACCGGACTCGGTGGTTGCTTGCCGTTTTCGGCGAGCCATTTGCGGATGGCCTCGCGCTGCGTTGCTTCGGTCATCTTTTCGTAATCCCGGGTGTGGTGCTCGATTTCATAGACCCCCGGGGTGCCTGACATGATGCCCATATCAAGCTGGGCGCAAAGGGCTGCCTGGGGGCGATTGCCGATGCGACACCCGAGCCGGTCGGAGAGTTGGGTGCAGACGGCAATTCGTCCATCCCAGGCGCCTGCCCCGAAGGGTATCTGTGTCGGCTTGTAAGCCTTGGCCGGAGCAACGGGCAGAATGGCAAAGCTCGACCAGTTGCGATAGGGATCGCTGTCAGTCAAAGGTATCTGGCCGTGAATCTCATAGTAGCGGCCGACCTCCAACGGCATCTTCGCAAGGTCAATGCTGCCTGTGTAGCTGAAGCGATCTTTGTTCTTGCCGTTGGCCGTCACGGTGACGGTCTCCGGCGGCGCCTGCTCCGCACTCCAGTAATCGCGTACGGTCCAAGTGAGAACTCGCTCGGTATCCGTTAATTCTCGGATTGATTCCACGGTGACGGTAAGGATGCGGGGGTCCTCCAGCCTGAACATGTTGCCAAGTTGCGATGAAGAAAAAACAATGCGGTTGATGGCCGCAACCTTGTCCTCGTCGGCAACGGGTTTGGCTGCCAGTTCATCAACGCGGAAGGTTCCTATGGTTTTGTTGAGCTGGATGACAAAGCGCGCCGACACGGCCCGGGCGGGAATGCTGAGGCGTTGGCGGGTCAACTGCCAGGGACGCTTGCCATAGACATCGGCAATGACAATTTGATCTATTATCTTTCCCTTGGCATTGAGAATTTCCACCGTAATGACGCCGTCATAGGAGGAGTCGGGCGATTCGAGGTCCGAGGCTGTGGCGCAGGAAAATTCCCAGCTACCGGCAGTGATGGGAAAGGCTGCTGTTGTTGCAGAACAGGGTTTTTCACGATTGGCCGCCGCGCGGTTGAGAACCAAGGCGTTGGAGCCTTTGAATGTATTCTCGGCCGTGATAGATATAAGGCCTTCATAGCTCCAGCCGTTGGGCAGGGTAGTCATCTCCTCAAAACCGCAACTCCAGCCGGGTGTGTTGCTTTGGGGGTTGAGATTTTCAGCGAAAGCGGACGTTAGAGGAAGCAGAAGCAACAGGATTAATGCGCAGGTTTTCATGTTTTGTCTGATTTCTGGAGGCAGGCTTGTCTCGATACTGGTTTATAAAAAGCGGTTGAGTTCATAGTTATTTAGGCTTTTTTCCCGGATCTTCAAGCAAATGGTAACGCAACACGTTGGAAAAGAGGAAGATGGGTGTGAATAGACCGGTCTGGTCATGGCGGGCCCGGAAATTGAAAATGGCTGCCCGACTAGGACTCGAACCTAGAACACCCAGATCCAGAATCTGGTGTGCTACCATTGCACCATCGGGCAGTAGTGGAGTGAACTGAAAATTTATCAAATCGATTCCGGCGGGTCAACAGGACATTTTGCCGCTGCGTCCGCGCGGATGCTAGGACGCCAAGGATTCAATGCAGCTGATCAACTGTTCCATCGTAAAAGGTTTTTGCAAAACTTCGGCAAACGCCTGCCGCAGGACTCTTGGATCAGTGCCTTCGGTCAGGTGGCCTGAGATCAAAATCGCTTTGCCCGTGTACCCGAGGGCCCTGGCTTGGTTGATGAGTTCAAGTCCATTTGCACCAGGCATTTTGAAATCGGTCAGAATGAGCTGGCAACAGGCAGTACCGGCCTGTTTGAGATGCGCGAGGGCGGACAGTCCGTCTGGCAGGGTTGTGATTTTGTACCCTTTACTGCACAGGACAAACTCCAGAACTTTAGCCAATTCTTTGTTATCCTCCACCAATAAGATTTCCTTAATCATCATCCAAAACCCGCGCTTAATTTTCAGGGCCTTTGGCCTCTAGTAAAAGGGGTATTTGGATTATATCAAGACTAAGCGTACATACTTAATTATTAATAGATTGATTGCAGAGTGGAAAATAATTCTTTACGAGGTTATGTATCTGTCTCTATGAACCTGTGCTTGTGTTTCTTCAGCGGTGCTTCTACATCCTTGCTCTTGAATACGACAATCCAACAACACCTGTCCCGGCTCCGTGCCTGCTCCCGTTGCCCGCAAATGGCAAAGCCTGTGGTGGTTGGTGAGGCGGTGTCGGGCAAAATCCTTCTGGTCGGCCAGGCGCCGGGCGTGAAGGAGCCAACCTTCGGGAAACCCTTTGCCTGGACCGCGGGGAAAACCATGTTCCGCTGGTTTGAATCGGCATGGGGCGTGGATGAGAAAACATTCCGCAGCTCGGTTTACATGGCCGCCGTCTGCCGTTGTTATCCCGGAAAAAATCCAAAAGGCGGGGACCGGGTTCCGGACGACCTCGAGATCAGCAACTGCATGCTCTGGCTCAAGGCCGAAATTGAAATCCTGCGGCCCGAACTGGTTTTGGCCATTGGAAAGCTGGCCATACGGCAGTTTGCCGAATGTGAAAAACTGGACGCCGTTGTGGGCCGTATCATTCCGGTCGAAAAATTCGGACATAAGCTGGACTTGGCACCGTTTCCGCATCCGTCCGGGGCCTCGACCTGGCATCGGATGGAGCCTGGGAAAACACTTTTGCAAAAAACACTGAAACAGGTGAGGGAACATCCAGCGTTCCAGGAGACATTTCCGGCGCACAAGGCCGCCCGCAATGCCAAAAGCCTGTAATTATTCGAAGATCACAGGCTTCGTATATCCCATGAGGGCCGTGGTCCGTCCTACCTTAAAAAGGCCTCGTGCAAGCCGCCGTCAACGGTGATGACTTGTCCCGTAGTCTTTGACAGGCGCTGCGAGACCAAAAGAAAATAAGCTTCCGCCTGGTCCGCCGGTGTGATCGGAGATTTGGTCAGCGTCCGATCCGCGTAAAATTGCGCAAGCTTTTTGACAAGCGATTCGGTCGCCTCGCTGTCATCGTAGGGGATTTTATATTTTGCCAGCGAGCCGATGACACGGTCGCGCGGGAACATTGCGCTGCCCTGCACGACCGTTGCGGGCGCGACGCCGTTGACGCGCACAAGCGGCGCCAGTTCAACAGCCAGTTCGCGGACCAGATGGTTTGCGGCGGCCTTGGAGGCATCGTAGGCAAGCGACCCCTTTTTGGAGACAACAGCGTTTGCGCTCGTGGTCAAAACGAGGTTGCCTCTTAGATCCTGTTCCTTCCAGATTTTTGCAGCTTCGTCCGCGACCAGGTAACTGCCCGTGACATTAATGTTGAACGTGAGCGCCCACTTGTCGTCGGGGATATGGCCAGTTGTATCGCTTGGCACAAAAATCCCGGCTGTCACGCAGATCGAATCGAAACCGCCGTAGGCGAGCGCGACCTGGTCCAGCATCTTGCGGATGCTTGAGCGGCTTGTGATGTCGCAGCCGAGCCCGATTGCCGGGCCGCAGTTTGAAATCCCCGTGCCGGCGACGCCGATCCCGACTCCGAACTTGTCCGTGATTTCCCTGGCGGTCGCTTGGGCGGCGCTTTCGTTCAAATCAACGCAAACGATATGTGCGCCCTCCCGCACAAGCCGGTGTGCGGTTTCCTTTCCGATGCCGGAGCCCGCGCCGATCACGACAATGATTTGACGGGCGAGTTCTTTCTCAGCCGGCATCCGTTTCAATTTGGCCTCTTCGAGCAGCCAATATTCGATGTCAAACGCCTCCTGCAGGGGCAGGGAAACGTATTTGTCAACCGCCTCGGCGCCGCGCATGACTTCCACTGCGCAATTGTAGAATTCCGCCGTGACGCGGGATTCGCTTTTGTCCTTGCCCCAGGCAATCATGCCAAGGCCGGGAACCAAAATCACCGTTGGGTTCGGGTCGCGCATCGCGGGCGAATTCGCATGTTTGCATTTTTCGTAGTAGGCCGCGTAATCCTTGCGGTATTGGGCGAGGCCATCGGCGAGTTTTTTCTTCAATGCGGAGGCATCCTCGGTTTGCGCATCCCATGCGACGTAGAGCGGTTTGATTTTTGTGCGCAGGAAATGGTCGGGGCAGCTTGTGCCGAGCCCGGCCAGGCGGGGCGCATCATTGGAATTCACAAAGCGCAGGATCTTTTCATCGTCCTGGATTGTTGCGATGAAACGTTTCTGCTGCGAAACCTGCCCGCGCAGCCACGGCAAAATGGCGGAAAAGACCTCGTTTCGTTTTTCGGGCGCGAGTGTCTGGAATTTTTGTCCGCCAAACGCGGCTTTATCGCCGCCTTTGTCCGCGTATTTCCTTTCAATGAACAGAGCCGCGCGCTCGATGAAGTCCTGGGTGCGCAGGTAGCATTCCGCGTCATCGTCCGACCAGGAAATGAAGCCGTGCTGGCCCATCATGATCGCCTTTGCCTTTGGATTGCGTTTGCAGATTTCCTGCATTGCCAGGCCCAGTTCGAATCCCGGGCGCATCCACGGGACGTATTCCATCTCGCCGCCGAAAATTTCGCGGGTCAATTTTTCGCAATTTGCGGACGCCGCAATGGCAATGACTGCATTCGGGTGCATGTGATCGACAAATTTGGCGGGAATAAAACTGTGCAACGGCGTGTCGATGGAGCTGGCGCGCGGGTTTAAATTGAAAGTCGCATGGTTGTAGGCCGCGACCATGTCGTCTTCGGCCTGGGATTTGAGGCCCTTGTCCGAGCGTGCCGCATAGGATTTTTGAAGCCCGATCAATTTGGATTGGTACAATGAGGAAAAATTTTCGCGTTTGCTGGTCCGCAGGTCCCCGCCGGAGCCTTTGACCCAGAGCACCTCAACCTGATCTCCGGTGAGGGGATCTGTTTCCATGAACTTTGACGAGGTGTTGCCGCCGCCGGTGTTGGTGATGCGCTGGTCGGCTCCCAGTATGTTTGAGCGGTAAACAAGACGGCCAAGCGGATCCAGCTTCGATGCTGTGGTATCATCCCAGGTATAGTTCACATGTTTGAATTTTGTTGTCATGGTCTTTTTGCCGGTTGAGCGAGTTGTGAGCGGTGATTCTTTGCAACAATTTATTATATGACCGATCTCGATCATATAAACGCAGCCGAGGCCGTCAACAATAAATTGCAAGAGATTGAAAACGAAGCGGCAAAAACTCAGCAAGGGGGGAATTTCACCGCTTGGCGGGCGGCTGGCGGTTGGCCGCTTTACGCTTGTCCAAAGCGGAAGAGTACCGCGCCTCAACGATCCGGATGCCCGCCTGCAGGAGCTCCCGGCGGGGAACTTCGGTCAGCAAAACATCAACCTTGTTCCAGGGCAGAAGAAAGTGCGGCGCGTTTCGTCTGAGTTTGCGGCCATCCAGGCAGAAGATCGCGAGCCTGGTTCTGCGAATGACGGCTTGTTGCTGCTCAACGATTGCAGCCTGCGAGTTCCAAATACCGTTCGGATTCATGGCCTCCGCCGACAGAAAGGCTGAGTCAAACCGCCAAAACTTCAGGCTTTTCCGGGCTATTTCTCCCAGCAAAACGGATTGGCGTGAAAGAAGCCGCCCGGCAACCAGAAAGACTTCCACGCCGGGAATTCCGGCCAGCAGTTCGCCGATGGGAATATTCGAGGTGACGATTTTGAGCGGCACGATTGGATGCTCGCGAAAGGCCTCGGCGATGGCGTAAATGGTGGTCCCGGCGTCAAAAAAGCAGGTGCTTCCTGGCAAAATATAGGAAAGTGAGGCCTTTGCAATTTTTCTCTTCGCCGACTTTGATTGATCGCGGCGCTCGGAAAAGGATGGGAAGCGGCTGTCGTATTCCGATATGGCGCCGCCATAGGTGCGCCGGACTTTTTTTTCTTTTTCCAAGCCTGACAAATCACGCCGCGCGGTCGCCTCGGAAATGCCCAGGCGCCGGCAAAGTTCCTGCACCGGCAGGTACCCATATTGGGCAATCATCGTCACCAGCCGCTCGCGGCGCGCCTCCACGAGGTGGCGTGAAACCCTCATCCGGATACGCTAGGATTTTTATGATCGTAGTCAATCATACAACATTCAGGCAAACGCGCTTGCCTTTTCAAGGGCTGCATGGAATTTCACGGTTCGAATGAAAAATGTTGCAAAGCCGCTGCCGGAGGAGAATATCGTAAAAACCACCCTGGTTCACCATGAACATGAACCTAAATGGAAAATCCCGGCTAAAACGAGAGAATGGAAAAGACATGAGTAATGCCTTATCCCTTGCCAGCGCAAAATATGATTGAAAATAAATACAAGGATGACAAGTGGACAGGTAGGATGGCAAACGCCGCCGACACGGCGGTTTTCAATCATCGATGCGGCGGCAATTCCATCTCCCATATTGTGACCCACCTATGACGTCTGAAAGCATTGACAGTACGCAAGTAAACAGCGTTATCGATTACATCCGTGCCAACTGGCCCCGCTCGATCTACCGCGACTCCAATGGCTCCGGTTACAACGGCGAGGATCTGCCGTTCCCGTACAGTTCCCCCTGCATCAAAGGGGAAGGCCATTATTCCTATTTCTTCTACTGGGACACCTACTTCACCAACCTGGGTCTCCTCCGCCACGGATATATCGAGACCGCGAGGGATAACATCAGGAATATGCTCTGGCTCATCCAACGCCAAGGCTACATGCCCAACCACGTTGCACTCTATAACCGCTCGCAGTCCCCCTATTTCTGCCGTATCGTGCAGGATTACTTCGCCGCGGGCGGAAACGATGCATTGCTTCCGGAATGCGCCAATGGCATCCGCCAGGAATACAATTTCTGGACTACCGCCAGGAATACCCCCATCGGACTCACCCAACACCGCCATCACGAAACAGCGGACGGCTGCGCGGAGTTCTATGACAGCATAACCAATCGCCTCCATTTCCTGGCCAAGGATGCCTCCACCTCCGACAAAGTCCGCATCGGTGGCCACTATATGGCCGAAGCAGAGGCCACGTGCGACTTCACTCCACGTTTCAGCCGTCGCTGCCTCGATTTCTGCCAGGTGGATCTGAACGCCCTACTTTTCGAATACGAACTCGTCCTCGCCGACTACAGCCAGCGCCTTGGCTGGGGCGACCACAAACTCTGGCTGGGGCGTAATGCCGCCAGGCGTGAACGCATGAACCGCTACCTTTGGAATGAGGAACAAGGTCTTTTTCTTGATTACGATTTCATCAACCAGCGTCCAAGTGACGTTCCCGCGCAGACCGGTTATCAGACGCTCTTCTGTGGTTTGGCCACGCCGCAGCAAGCCGCACGCATGGTCGCCAACCTCCCGCTCTTCGAGCGCGACCATGGCATGGCTTACACTCCTGAAATGCCCGGTTGCCGGGACTACCAATGGGCATTCCCCAATGTCTGGCCACCCATGGTGTGGATGATGGTGGAAGGCCTGCGCCGGTACGGCTACGAGCCGGAGGCCCTCCGCCTCGCCCGAAAGTACGTTGCCACCACCATCCGCCTCTTCGAAAAGACCGGGCAGCTCTGGGAGAAAACCGATGCCGCGACCGGCGAAGTCGCCGGCGGCGAATACACCGCAGCTCCGATGCTGGGCTGGACTGCGGGCGTGTTCGTCGCGCTTATCGACTACATTCGTCAGAAATAGACAATTTAGAGCGGTTTGGATGTTCAGTCCCAGAGAGGGATGGCGCATGGCGCGAAAACGCGCCATCACCCAAAAGACTTATGGGACGACAACTACACAACTGCGCCAGCACAACGGCGGCGCAGCGTTTACGAGGTGGCGTGAAACCCTTATCCAGATACGCTAGGATTTTTATGATCGAAGTCAAAAATACAACATTCTGGAAGTTTTGACAGGTATAAGGGTCGGCGCGTTGGCTGCAATTCATGCGACAAATTTAATCATCTTTGAAAAGAGCACATGCCGCCGGTCCTTCATGGCTTCATCATCCGACAGATAGATAATGTCATTGAATGGCTGCAACTGGGCCGATTCTTCCGCAGTAACAGGCTTCCCCGTTGAATCCACTCGCTGGCGTTCCGCCAAAACGAGTGGTCCCCGGCGATAGCGATAGAGCTCTTGTGCAGATCCTGATACCCGTCGCGATTCCTGATGGGTTGGCATATCGAAGCGAGCATCTATTTCCGACATTTGACCCGGCATGATTGGCACGCTCCAAAAGGGTGCGTCGTTAACGGGCGTCATCAGCTCGTTGTTGACCAATATTTTCACAGAATTCAGATCCACCCATGAAGGCATAAACCAGCGCAAAGACAACGGGCCCAGTGTTGGTGCGGTTTGAATTTTGATCTTGAAACAACCCTCCCTGGGATAACCTGTGCTGCACTCCATGATCGTGACCCCGGATGACTCGAGTTCTTCCACCCGGAAAGAAAATGGAAACAGCAATGTCAGCGCGCCTTCATCCACCAGCAAGGCATGTTGCGCCGCATAAGCAAGTCCCACGGCGCCCCGCATATTGCAACACCATGTGACATCATAGACTTGGTTGCACAAATCCGGACCTCCAGCACCCACACAACAGTCGCAGCCAAATCCGCCGTGCGGCTTCTGGGCATAGCCAAGCGCATTATAGTAAATGGAGTGGGCATCTTGAATGTATTCGCAGCGCCCGGTCTTTTTCCATAACTCCATGGCAATAATAAAGGAATCCACAATCGCGCAGGGTTCCGTCCACTCCGGACGATTAAACCAATTATAGTTGGCGTAATTCTCCGTCATCGCCTGTTCACGATAAAGCCGGTACAGCCGTTCCGCTGCAACCAGCAAACTCTCGCCCCCTGCCTGATCATGCCACGCCAAAAGATTGCGCGCCGTAGTCAACGTCGCATGAGTTTGCGCGGAGACTGCCACCAAATCCAAACCCGCAAAACATTCCGTCATTTCCTCAATCAAGGCGGATATCCAACTCTCCTTCAGCAAACGACGGGCGGGAACCAATCCCTCCAGTGCAATGAAGGCGCAGCCCACATCGGTTGACAGGCGCCAACCGTTGCGTATCGATTCCATGCGAGTGCCGGAGTGCTTTCCCTGCAAAGTTCCTTTGGGATCAATCGTATAATGAGAAATCATCCGTCCGAGGAGCGGCTTATAGAGCTCGCAGGCCATTGTTCTGGCCAACGCCAGGGATTGTTCTTCGCCTGAGAACTCATAGTACGCCAGCAAGGCCGCTACCAGCCAGCCGTGGCCGGCCAACTGTTGTTCGTCAAATATTCCTTCGGGCAGAACCTCTCCAAGATAGCCTCGCGCATTGAAATGTTTCGGCAGCGCTTTTAGGATTGAATCAAGGTGCTTCGCGCGGCGTCCGGTCACGCGTACCAGTTGAACCAGGTCCAGAATCACACGACCGGGATAGTCACCGGGCCACTGTTGGTTATTATCTGTGGAAGCAAAAACGGATTCGGGGCAATACTCCTCCCGTTCCAAACGATCAAAATTGCGATTCAATCGATAAGCCAATTCATCCTGAATTTGTAACTTCATAGGCGTAAGGGATGCGGCGGTTCTTGAAATTAATTGCATAAAGGTGGAATTGCCAGACGAAAAGCCCGCATTTCTTCCACTCAGGCGGGAATGCGCGCAGCGCCGACCTGGCGGATGTGTCCCGTACCCGGGCTCCGGATGAATGTTTTTAGAATGTCCTGCCTTCAGGCGTTAACCACTGAGGGTCGAATTCCCCGCCGCTTGCGGCGGGGAATTCTTATTTTGCGACTTACGGTGAGCCAGTTACGTTGTCGAATGTGGCTGTTTGAAACCTTGATTTGCCTATATTTACATTGAGCGGCTGGGTAGGCGGTTGCCCCCATGCAAGAGGGCAACCCGTCGAAAGAGCGCATTCTCCAATCAATGAGGTATGATCTGGATGCCGCAGATTCCCGACCAATTGCTCGGAGTCAACGAGATCGTCTTGCTCGAGCCGCTCTGGTTTGCATAGACGACATAGTTCCCGGTCATATAGGTTCCATTTGTCGAAGTCACCTGAATATATGAAGCCGGTTGGCCGCTGCCGCCGACCGTGCTGTAATAATACGTGGTCGGTGATCCCGACAACGAGACCGTCCCCGTCCTCCCCGTCTGGTCAGACTCCAGATAAACCACCACATCATAGTTGCTGTAGGGAATCGAGCTTACTGTGACCGCAGGCGAACCGGCGTAATAAGCCTGAATCTCACCCGCAAAGAGTTTTTGGTTGGGGGTAAGGCCGCTGCCCGAATTTATCAAGGAGGCTGTGGCGGAGGCAAACGAACTCAACGTCACTCCTGCCGCAGTCGATCCCGTGGAATCCTTCAACAGAGACGACGTGGTTTTGTTGGCCCCCGTAAAGACATTCCAGTTCGCGACCGCGTACCCCGGCGCTCCGGCCACATCCGCAGGCTGCAATTGTTGCGCCGTATTCGAGCCCGCAAGATTGATGCTGACGGGTGTGGATGTGGATGTGGATGAGCCGTACACAGCAAGCTCCCAGAGCGAATAGCCCCAACCCGTGCCGCGTTGGGTGCCGTACATGCGGACATAACGACCGCTGCCGGAAAGCCCGGTCAGGTCGTTGACCCCGCCCGTGCCGGTTGTGGTGCTGTAGATCGTGGTCCAGGCACTGGCATCATTGGAGACTTGGATTTGGTAGGCACTGGCATAGGCATTCTCCCAGGTAAGCTTGACTTCGTTGATGCTGTGCGTCGCACCCAAATCCACATAAATCCACTGCGGATCACTAAATTGGCTGGACCAGCGGGTGGACAGGTTGCCATCGACTGCATTGGACGCTGGATAGCTGGTGGACTCCAGCGATGAGGCCGTCGCCGGCTTGTTTAACGCAAGATTTGGATTGCCCGAACTGTTCACCGTCAAGACCAGCGTGGCCATGCCGGTGCCATTAGTGTTGCTGGCACTCAAACCCACATTGAAGGTGCCCGACGCATTGGGCGTACCGGAGATCAAGCCAGTCGAGGTGTTCACACTCAACCCGCCAGGCAAACCGATGGCATTGTAACTCGTCGGACTGTTACTGGCTGTGATCTGATAGCTGAACGCGTTGCCCACCGTGCCGCTCGCTGTTAATGCACTGGTGATCGTTGGCGCAGCAGCGGGAGGCAGCGAATAAACCCGGACCCAATCGACATTCAAGGATGAGTTATTGACCATCCCGGTCAACGGCCAGCCGCCGCCGAGGGCATAATCGATCATGACATAAAAGGGTGCCGTCAGATAACTGGTCGGGGTTGAAATTTGGTTGGTTTTAACGCCGTCGATATACCAGGTGATATGCGCCGGATCGACCTGGCAGCCATAGATATGATAGCCCTGCCACGGATAAAAGCCTCCGGGCAATGGAGTTCCGGGTGAATAAAGATATGGTAGCGTCTGATTCTGGCTCCCGTCGGTATTCCAGTTGTGCGAGGCCTCCTGGATAACAGCTTGAAGATTGCCGGGTGTATTACAGACACCATACCACTCGAAGATGTCGATCTCCTCACCCTGCACACCCGATCCCCAGTTCGATTCAGCCAGCCAAAAGGCGGGCCAGGCACCCGTACCGGAATTGGGTATCTGACATCTGATTTCAAAATAACCGTATTGCTGGGAAAAGCCGGCATGAGTGGTATCCATGGACGAGAGGTTTCCCGAATGCCAGTTATTGGAAGCGTCCAGCCAGGCTTTGTTGGACAAAATTCCACCGCTGACGCTGAAAGCGTTGGCGTCCCATTGCGACGCAGAATAAGCACCCGCTGCTCCGTACGGCGGCCAGTAGTACCATGTTGAAGCGCCCTTGGGAGAACTGGTGGTGACGCTCAAGCTGTTGAACTCATCGGCAAAGGTGAGCGTATAACCGGTCAGGTTGATGTCCGACTGCGCCTGGACTTTGGCGACCGGAATGGAAAATGCCGCCAGGGCCAGGATTACGAGGATACAGGCTTGAATCAGGGTTGTTCTTATTTTCATGTTAGTGTTCATGCTCCTTATTGTTATGATCGCATTACTGGATACAGTTCCGGGCAAAAAAATATTAGAGGATTTATTACGGGACAAAGCTCCGCTTATTCTTGGGTAAGCAAATCCCCCGCATTCCCCATGATCATGTTTTTTCATCAATCTCGTAACGCCCGAAGGAAATCAGGCGAGTTTTTAACGTCGGCGAAGGCTCAAGCAATTTACAGTGGCGTTGCGCCACTCCCCACCCTGGACAACATGTTGCCCATCCCAAAAGTCCGCTGTTGCGAACCGTCCTAACTTCTGAATTCTTAATTCTGACTACTGACTTCTGATCTCTGACTTCTTTCCGCTCACACTTTGCGGGCGCTGAATCTCCGCAACACCATGAGCAGCCCCAAACCGCCCAGCATCATCGCGTAGGTGGAGGGTTCCGGAACGGCCGAAACGATCTGAACGCCTGCAAAGCCGGAATTGTTGTTGCTGCCGCCGCCATCGAGAATGCCCGAATCCAGCAGGAACTGCTGGGTGCCCGTCAGGCCGGTGAATACCACATAGTTACCGCCATTCACATAGGTGCTGGCACCGGCATCCGTATATGCGATGGAGGTGCTGTTGGAAGCAATATCAGCGTTGCTTGTATAAAAGTTCGTTGTGCTCTGCCAAACTTTCGAGTTATTACCGGCGTTGCGGGTGTAAACATAGATGTCATAGGCAGCATATGGAATATTAGTCAGCAGAAGCGCCACACGATTGTTTGCAACTGTTCCTGTGGCATCCGCACTGTACGGTGATTCCAGATGGCTCGAATACAAATCCTGTAATCCCTGGTCGCCTCCTGGGCTGCCGCCGCCAACATTCCCGTTGGAGGTGTAGGTCAAGCTCAATCCGCTCACCGTCGCACCGGTGGAGTCAACGAGGCCGGTTATACCGGACCCGGAGCTTGCAGCTTCACTGTTCCAGTTGGTTGCCGATACCGCGCCGGCTGAGATAGTGGATGACAAGGCGGTACCTGTACCACTGAATTGGATGCTGACAATTTGTGCCTGGGCTGCGCCGACAAAGGCCGCCAAGGCAAAGACCGTTAAAATAAACACAAGGGAATGATGGTTTGTTTTCATATTTTCCACATGAGCTGTTTCGATTATGAGTTTCCCCCTAATCACAAAGTTAAATTGCCAGAATCGACATTCAATGGCCAGAAAAGCGGTACTTTACGTCAAGTAGGAAAAGCACGGCAGCACGTTGGAGTGCGCCAGCAGAGCGTGGCGACGACGGCGCTTTTTACTCGCGACGCATGTCGGAGTTCACTCGCGACGCATGTCGGAGTTGTCTTTTGCCGGAAAATCAAATCGGTGTCGCGCCTCCGGCTTCCCACCACACTCCACATCGCGGTCATCCGTTCATACCGCTATTCCGTCCTTGGAATCAGGAGAGTGCGTCCGTTCTGCCATGAACCGCGGACTAGCCGGGTGGAAGGAATGACAGGCACGCCGAATTGGCGGTTTTGAATGAGGGAAATCACCGACTCGGCCGCCAAACGCCCTACTTCCCTCTTGTTAGCGTAGATTCCGGCCCAGTCGAGGACGTCATCCTCGATTGCAAGATGCACAATACCCAGCTCGTCTGGAACGCGAAATCCGGCATTTTTAGCCCATTGCACCAATCGGTTATCGAGTCCAATCACCACCTCGGGGCGCTCCCGTTTCAGCCATGCCGCAAACGCCATCCCTTTGGCTTCATCCTTAATTAAATAAGGAAAGAACAAAGGCGGAATCCGCTGTGATTTGGGAGTTATTGAATCAAAATAGAGTACCATGGAGGCAATCACATGCCCTGAAAATCGCTCTGCCTCCTGTGTCAGGCAAATCCCAATGCGCCGATAACCGAAGCGCTTGAGTGATTTGAAAGCCAGCAGCAAGTTGAAATGGATATCTGTCGTGATTCGATGGAGCGCAGGCAACAGCAGCCCGCCTCCGATACAAACGGACGCCAGATGATCCATGTTTAAGCGCATGTGCCGGGCCGGATCGCTTACAATAATTCCTTCGATGCCTTGCTGGTAGATAATCTGGGAAATCCGGCGCATCGTCAAACCTGGTTGCCACATCCATATTTCTTCAATTCGATAGCCGAGTTCGAATGCGCGCTCCCGCGCGCCTTCTAAATACGGGGTATGGAATTTGTATTTGTGCCAGGTGTCTTTTTCCTTGTTGGTATTGAACCAGACAATCGGCAGCAAATCCTTGGATGCAACCTGCCGGATGGCGGTCATCCGGGTGGCGAGACGGGCATCGGGAGCATAGTTCAATTGGCGTGCAATTTTAAGAATGCGCCTGCGGGTTGACCTGCTCACACCAGCACGGTTCTGCAAGGCGAAGCCTGCAGCTGTCTTGGAAACTCCCGCCGCCTTGGCAACATCACCCAAACTGGCTTTTGAGGATTTCCTTTTCTTCACCTAACGGGAGCATCGCAAAAAATGGGCAAAAAGGAAATCTTTTGATGACTCACTGACAAGTTTGGATCAAGCCCTTCCATCTGACAAGTATCAGAAAAATTTATCAGGAATCCGGGCTCGATTTCCTACGCGATACCTCGCCAAAGCGCATCCGACGCCGGGCTGCTCCCATGCAAGAGAGAACCCGTGGGCATATTTACTTCAAGCTCAAATTATCCAAAATGCTGGAGGCCGTCTTGCTGTTGTCGTGCGACAGCCCGCCATTTCTGTCGTTCTCTATGATCTTGTTTTTTTCAATCAATCTAAATGCGCCTGAAAGAAATCGGACGCGCATTGAACGTTGACGAAGGTCCAAGCAATTTTTAATGGCGAACTGCATGTAGGTTTTTAGAATGTCCTGCCTTCAGTCGTTAATCACTGAGGGTCGAATTCCCCGCCGCTTGCGGCGGGGAATCCTTATTTTGCGACTTACGGTGAGGCTGTCACATTGTCGAAGGTGGCAGTGCTTAACGTGGTGTTATTGTGGCTGCACACCGGCAGACCTATATAGACGTTCGTTCCCATCGCGATGGTTAGTGGTGTTCCGACCTGGGTCCACGTTGTGCCGTCAGGGGATGTGTATCCCGTAAATGTGTTGCCGCTGCGCGTCACCCGCACCCAATAGGGCGCCGCTCCGGCCCCTCCTGACACATTCTGCGCGCCCGCGCCCGCCGTTGTCCGATATTGATACGCCAAGCCATTGCCTGGCGTTACCAGCATCGCGGCATAGGCTGAACCTGCGGTCAGGTCCGAACGGATCATGACCCCGGCTTTGGCCCACCAATCGGTGACGGTTTGCGTCACCACCCGCGCGGTGATGCTGCAATCGCCGCTGGCCGGCTGATACACATACTGGAAGGAATCGGCATTGTTCCAGATGTCCGCACCGCCGCCATTGACCGTGAACACGCCGCCCGAATAGCTCGAACTTCCAGTCACTCCCACCGATCCAATGTCCTGGTTGGTCCACGGTGAAGGCAGTCCGCCGGCGGAAGTGTTGACGATCTGGATACCGTTAAGGCCGCCGTTGCCAGGTGCTCCCCAAGCCATCGTGAAGCTGCCCGCCGTCAGGCCCGTGTAGTGAACGTAGTTGGCGCTTGGCAGCGTCGGCGGGGTGCCCGTCCCATTCCAAGTGCTGGTGGCTACAGTCCAGGCGGAACCGCCACCCTGCGTCAAGAAGCTGAAATACTGCGCCGAGCCGCCCGATGGCGTCAGTGAAACGGTTTCATTTCGGCCCGTGGCGTCAATGGCCGCATACACGTAAACGTCATACTGGGCATAGGGTATTCCGGAAACAGTCAGGGTCGGAGCACCGGGCCAGCCATTAAAAAGCTCACCCGAGGCCAGCTTTGCGTTGCCCGCAGGCGACGCGGAAGATCCCCCGCCACGATAAGTCCCGTTGGCACTGCCGGTCAGCGTCGTGCTGGTGGCTGATCCGGAGTTGTCCGTCAATGCCACATTGCTAAACGAAGCGCCTGCCAGTGCATTCCAATGGCTCTGGGCCACGGTTGAAAGCCCAGCCGAGTCCGTTGCATTCAAGGCGGTTTGGCCGCCCACAAACTGGATCCCAATTGAGGCTCCGCCGCCGCCGGATGGATTCACGGTTAATACCAGCGTGGCCGTGCCAGTGCCGTTTGCATTGGTGGCGCTGATCGTAATGTTGCTGGTGCCTGCCGCACTCGGCGTGCCGGAGATCAAGCCTGTCGATGTATTCACTGACAGGCCTGAAGGCAATCCGGTGGCTCCATAGCTCGTTGGACTGTTGCTCGCGGTAATCTGATAGCTGAACGCGCTGCCCACTGTGCCGGTGGCCGTCAGGGAACTGGTGATGGCTGGTGCTGACCCACCGGATCCTCTGGCCACAATCTGGATACCGTTAAGGCCGCCGTTGCCAGGCGCCCCCCAAGCCATTGTGAAGCTGCCCGCCGTCAGGCCCGTGTAGTGAACGTAGTTGGCGCTTGCCAGCGTCGGCGGGGTGCCCGTCCCATTCCAAGTGCTGGTGGCTACAGTCCAGGCGGAACCGCCGTCCTGCGTCTTGAAGCTAAAGAACTGCGCCGAGCCGCCCGATGGCGTCAGTGAAACAGTTTCATTTCGGCCCGTGGCGTCAATGGCCGCATACACGTAAACGTCATACTGGGCATAGGGTATTCCGGAAACAGTCAGGGTCGGAGCACCGGGCCAGCCATTAAAAAGCTCACCCGAGGCCAGCT